>NZ_CP060713.1:0-150000 GCF_014395785.1 Nocardioides mesophilus
GCCGATCGCCATCCACACCACGAACCGGATCCAGGTGGCCCCGGTCAGGTTCAGCATCAGGTAGAGGCAGAGCAGGACGGCCAGCCCGGCGATCACCGGCGCGGCCGGCGTCCGGAACGCCCGCGGCAGGTCCGGGCGGGTGCGCCGCAGCACCACGACGCCGATGCTCACCAGGACGAAGGCGAACAGCGTGCCGATCGAGACCAGGTCCGCCAGGGTCTTGAGGTCGATGAAGCCGGCGATCACGGCCACCGCGACCCCGGTGATCAGCGTGATCCGCGAGGGCGTGCCGTACGTCGGGTGCACCTTGGCCAGCCGGGTCGGCAGCAGCCCGTCGCGGGCCATCGCGAAGGCGACCCGCGACTGGCCGAGCATCAGGATCATCACCACCACGGTCAGTCCGATGCAGGCACCGATCGAGACGACGGTGCCCATCCAGTCCACACCGACGGCGTTGAAGGCGGTGGCGAGCGGCGCGGCGTCCTCCGGGTCGATCTCGGTGTAGCTCTGCATGCCGGTGATGACCAAGCTGACCGCCATGTAGAGCACGGTCACGATGGCCAGCGACCCCAGGATCCCGACCGGCACGTCCCGCTGCGGGTTGCGCGCCTCCTCCGCGGTGGTCGCGACGATGTCGAAGCCGATGAAGGCGAAGAACACGATCGCCGCTCCGGAGATCACGCCGGCGATGCCGAACACCGCCGGCTCGATGCCGAGCAGCGAGGTGATCAGCGGCTGGTCGCTGAAGGAGCCCGTGGAGGCCGAGGCCGGCTTCGACTCCGGGATGAACGGGGCGTAGTTGGCGGCCTTGATGTAGCCGATGCCCATCACGATCACCAGCGCGACGACGGCGAGCTTGATCGCCACCACGACCTGGTTGATCCGGCTGGACAGCTTGATGCCGCGGATCAGCACCGTCATCACCAGCAGCGCGATCAGCACCGCCGGCAGGTTGACCAGTCCGTCCTCCGCGGAGAGCAGCGCGGCGGGCAGCTCGAACGGCGTCCCGGCCAGCAGCTCCTGGAGGTAGCCGGAGAAGCCCACCGCCAGCGCCGCGGAGCCGATGGTGAACTCCAGCGCGAGGTCCCAGCCGATGATCCACGCGACCAGCTCGCCGAACGTCGCGTAGGAGAACGTGTAGGCGCTGCCGGCCACCGGCACCGTCGAGGCGAACTCGGCGTAGCACAGCGCGGCCAGCGCGCAGGCGACGCCGGCGATGACGAAGGACAGCGCGATGGCCGGACCGGAGTTCGTGGCCGCCACCGTGCCGGTGAGCACGAAGATCCCCGCGCCGATGATCACCCCGACCCCGAAGACCACCAGGTCGAGGGCGCCGAGGTTCTTCTTGAGCTGGTGGTCCGGCTCGTCGGTGTCCGCGATCGACTGCTCCACCGACTTCGTGCGGAAGACGTTCATCCCCACTGGGTTCCCGCCGTCGGCGCCGGTCAAACCGGATCGCGACCCCGGGACGTCGGCTCACTCCACGTCGACGAACGCGTCTCCCCGGTCCAGCGCGGTGACGTCCTCGACGATGCTGCGGGCCAGCGCCTGGGCGGTCAGCCCGATCTCCTCGAGGATCCGGGCCCGCTTCGCGTGACGCAGGAACTCCTGCGGCACCCCCCGCAGCCTCACCGGCGTCTCCACCCGGGCCTCGTTGAGCGTCTGCAGCAGCACCGAGCCGCAGCCGCCGACGATCCCGTTGTCCTCGACGCTGACGACCAGCCGGTGGTCGCGGGCGAGCCCGACGAGGGCCGGGTCGACCGGTTTGACCCAGCGCGGGTCGACCACCGTCACGCCGATGCCCTGGGCGCCCAGCCGCTCGGCGACCTCGACGCAGACCGAGGCCATCGAGCCGATCCCGACCAGCAGGACGTCCTTGGCGCCGGCGCGGACCAGCACGTCGCAGCCGCCGGCCCGGTCCACCGCCTCGAGGTCGGCGATCGGGGGGCCCTTGGGGAACCGGACCACGGTCGGGGCGTCAGAGACCTGGACGGCCTCGCGCAGCAGCTCCCGCAGCCGGGCCCCGTCGCGCGGGGCCGCCAGCCGCAGACCGGGCACCACCTGGAGCACCGACATGTCCCACATGCCGTTGTGGCTGGCGCCGTCGTCACCGGTCACGCCGGCCCGGTCGAGGACGAAGGTGACCCCGCACCGGTGCAGCGCGACGTCCATCAGCACCTGGTCGAAGGCGCGGTTGAGGAAGGTCGCGTAGACCGCGACCACCGGGTGCAGGCCGCCCATCGCGAGGCCGGCGGCCGAGGTCGCGGCATGCTGCTCGGCGATCCCGACGTCGAAGGTCCGCTCGGGGTGCTTCGCGGCGAACAGGTGCAGCCCCACCGGGTGCAGCATCGCCGCGGTGATCGCGACCAGGTCCTGGCGCTCCTCCCCGAGCGTCACCATCTCCTCGGCGAAGACGTCGGTCCAGGTCCGCCCCTTGGGGTTCTCCTCGCCGGTCTCCACGTTGAACGGGCCCGGCGAGTGGAACTGGTCCGCCTCGTGCCGCTCGGCCGCGTCGTAGCCGAAGCCCTTGTGCGTCATCACGTGCACGATCACCGGGCCGCCGAACCGCTTGGCCTGCGCGAGCGCGTGCTCGACGGCGCCCCGGTCGTGGCCGTCGACCGGCCCGACGTACTTCAGGCCGAGGTCCTCGAACAGGCCCTGGGGGGCCAGGGCGTCCTTCATGCCCTTCTTGACCGCGTGCAGCGTGTCGTAGACGGCCGGCCCGACGCCGCGGACGCCGTTGAGCCGGCGCTTGACCAGGTCGAGCACCTGCTCGTAGCGCGGGTTGGTGCGCAGGGTGGTCAGGTGGTTGGCGAGGCCGCCGACGGTCGGGGTGTAGGAGCGGCCGTTGTCGTTGACGACCATGACCAGCTTGCGGTCCTCGTCGGCGGCGATGTTGTTCAGCGCCTCCCAGGCCATCCCGCCGGTCAGCGCCCCGTCGCCGATCACCGCGACGACGTACCGGTCCTCACCGCGGATGGCGTAGGCCTTGGCCAGTCCGTCGGCGTAGGAGAGCGCCGTGGACGCGTGGGAGTTCTCCACGATGTCGTGGTCGGACTCCGCCTGGCTGGGATAGCCCGACAGGCCCCCCTCCTGGCGCAGCCCGTCGAAGCCGGCGGAGCGGCCGGTGAGCACCTTGTGCACGTAGGCCTGGTGGCCGGTGTCGAACACGACCCGGTCCGTCGGGGAGTCGAAGACACGGTGGATCGCCATCGTGAGCTCGACGACGCCGAGGTTGGGACCGAGGTGGCCGCCGGTGCGGGACACCTTGGCGACCAGGAAGTCGCGGATCTCCGAGGCGAGGGCGTCGAGCTGCTCGTCGTCGAGGTCGCGCAGGTCGCGGGGGCCGCTGATCTGCTCCAGCAGTCCCATCGGTGTCCTCCTGCGCTCGTCCCGGGGTCCGGACGGGTGTGGCCGACCCTCGACGTTCCAGCATAGGCGGCGCCGTCACGGCAGCCGTGGTGGAGGTACGCCGACGCCGGGGCCGACCGGCCGACGAGCCGCCCGTGGGCGGTGTCGACCGGTTGGTCCCGGCCTGTCCGGAGCGCGCTCAGTGCGCGGGCGCGTGGTGGCTCGAGGTGCTCAGCACCGGCGTGGCGTGCCAGCGGCCGACAAGCATCAGCATGATCCCGTCGACCAGGACCTGGATCCCCAGCAGCACACCGAGGAGCACCAGCGAGGCGTCGAAGAGGTTGAGCAGCACGATCAGGCCCAGCGCGGTCGACACCACCCCGCCGAGGAGCAGCGGGGCCCGGTTCTCCGGCTCCTGCGCGGACACCACCAGCCGGACGATGCCGCTGGTCAGGAAGAGGGTTCCCGCGATGAGGGTCAGGGTCACCGCTCCCGCGTCGGTGTTGCGCAGGAAGAACAGCCCGAGCACGGTCAGCAGGCCGCCGCTCAGCGCCGCCGACCAGAACCCGCCCTTGCCGATCCGGAACAGGGCGGCGACGAGGCCCACGATCCCGACGAGCAGCAGGACCCAACCGAGGAACAGCACGGACACAGTGGTCGCGAAGGCGGCGTCCCCGAGGATCACCAGGCCACCGATCACGAGAAGCACACCGAGGACGATGTCCCACCCGGTGCGGCGCAACTGGAACTGCGACATGGACATCTCTCGAACCTCCTGAAGGCACGGCTGGCTGCGTGCCTCCAGGCTCCCGCCCGGCGGGGTTCGGGCGCCTCATCCGCTGCGGACGGTTCCCTGCCCCCGCCCGGGCAGCTCGCCGGGGTTCAGAGGTCGAGCACGGCGAGGGCCGGCTCGTGCAGGCTGCCCAGCCAGACCCTGCCGTGGTGCTCGCGCAGCCCGGTCACCATGTGGAAGGCCGACGCGTCGGCACCGAGGTCGTGGACCACCCGGCCGGTGTCGTCGAGCGCCAGCACCCGGACGGTGCGCCGCGGCGTCGGCTGCAGCGCCTCCGGCAGCCGGGCGACGAGGCGTCGCACCGGGCGTGGGGTCCGCCTGACCAGCTCCAGGACCCGGTCGACCGGGGAGGCGATCGTGACCCAGATCAGACCGTCGCTGCCCCGGGCGATGTTGTCGGGGTAGCCGGGCAGGTCGCTCACCAGGTGGTCGGCCTGCCCGGCGCGCGGCCCGCTCAGCCAGCGGCGTACGACGCTGCGCCCGCCGGTCTCGGCGACCGCGACGAAGGACTCGTCGGCTGCCAGCGCGACGCCGTTGGCGAACCGGAGCCCCTCGAGGAGCACCTCGACGGCGCCTTCGGGGGTGCGGCGCATCAGCCGTCCGGAGGCGGTGTCCTCGACCAGGTCGGCCTGCCAGCGGTCGAGGCCGTGCACCGTCGAGGAGTCGGAGAAGAAGATCGTGCCGTCCTCCGCCACGGCAGCGTTGTTCAGGAAGCGCATCCGTCGGCCGCGCACCAGGTCGAGCAGCTTCTCCACGTGGCCGGTGCCGGGGTGCAGGGCGAGCAGGCCGGCCCGGGCGTCGCAGACCAGCAGCCGGCCGTCGGCGAGCAGCTCGAGGCCGAGCGGGCGTCCGCCGGTGCGGCCCACCCGGTCGATCTGCTGCCCGTCGGAGGAGACCCGGAAGACCGAGCCGTCGGCGGTGCCGGTGTAGACCCATCCGGCGGCGTCGACGACCACGTCCTCGGCGCCGTGCGCGGGGACCGGGAACACGGTCAGGGGGACGGTGCGCTGGTTGGTCATGGCCGGGAGGCTACAGCCGGGCGATGAACCGTCGGCCGCGCAACGCCTCCTCGACCAGTCCGACCGCCCGCCGCTCGGCGAGCAGCCGCGCCGACTCCGCCTGCCAGGTCTCGACGGCGCCCTCGACGGTGTCCTGGTCGGCGACGTCGCGCAGCAGCCCGCGCGCCTCGCTGAGCCCGCGGCGGACGGCCGCCTGGCAGGCCTCGACGTGCAGCACCGCGAACCGCGCCAGCACCACCTCGTGGCGGCGCAGCACCGGGTAGGAGCGGTACTCCGGGGGCAGATGTCGAGCAGCCAGTCGACCGCCGTCGGCTCCCACCCGGGGGCTCCGGGCGGGCGCACCTGACGGGGCCAACCGGGGGGCGCCACCAACGAGACCATGGCCCGACGATACACCGATCTCGAACAGGTGTTCGAACGCTCCACCGGGCGAATCCTCAGCACGGTGCCGGGCCGCGGCCCTATCCTGCGCGGTGTGCGGGTGAGTGTCCTGGGGGCGGTCGAGGCCCGGTCCGACAGCGGCCCGGTGGACCTCGGCACGCCGAAGCAGCGGGCCCTGCTGACCGCGCTCGCGCTCAGCCGGGGCCGTCCGGTGCCGGCGGACTCGCTCGCCGACCTGCTCTGGGACGGCGCCCCGCCGGCGCAGGCGGCCACCACCTTGCAGGGGTACGTCGCCGGGCTGCGCCGTGCCCTCGAGCCGGACCGGCCGGCCCGGGCGCCGGCGACGATCCTGGTCACCCGCGGCGCGGGCTACGCGCTGGAGGTCACCGCTGAGGACCTCGACGCGAGCCGCTTCGACGCCGCCGTGGCGACCGCCCACCAGCGGCTGGCCGCCCGCTCCGACCCGCTGGACCAGGCCGGGCTCGAGGCGCTCCTCGACGAGCTGGACGCGACCCTGGCCCTGTGGCGCGGCCGGCCCTACGCCGACCTGGAGGAGGCAGCCGCCGCAGTGGCCGAGCGGGCGCGGCTGGAGGAGCTGCGGCTGGTCGCGCTGGAGGACCGGGCCGTGGCCGGCCTGGCCCTCGGTCGGCACGCGACGGTGGCCGCCGAGCTCGAGTCGCTGACGACCCACCATCCCCTGCGCGAGCGGCTGTGGGCGCTGCGGGCCCTGGCGCTGACCCGCTCCGGACGGCAGGCGGACGCCCTGGAGGTGCTGCGCCGGGTCCGCACCCTGCTCGCCGACGAGCTCGGCCTCGAGCCCGGCGCCGAGCTGCGCGACCTGCAGGCGGCCGTGCTCCGCCAGGACCCCGCCCTGGACTGGACCCCGCCGCCCGCCGCCCCCCGGCTCGTCTCGGCCCAGAGCCCCGCAGCCGACACCGCGACCCCGACCCCCGACAGGCAGACCCCCGCGACCCAGACCCCGGCGGCCGGCACCGCGGCCGGCTCCGGTCCGCGGGCGTCGCAGCCGGGGCCACCGCCGCTGCCGACCTGGCCGATGGTGGGGCGCCGCGCGGAGCTCGACGCGCTGGTCGGCCTGCTGGACCGCGCCGAGGGCGGCGTACCCGCTTTCGCCGCGGTGGTCGGAGAGCCGGGCATCGGCAAGAGCCGGTTGCTGGCCGAGCTCTCGGCACGCGCCTCCGCACGCGGGGCCACCGTGCTGCTCGGCCGCTGCTCGCAGGACGACGGCGCCCCACCGCTCTGGCCCTGGGCCGGCGTGCTGCGAGGTCTGGACCGGCCGCTGCCGACCGCAGAGCACGACGACGAGAGCAGCCGGTTCCGGACCTGGGACGACATCGTCGCCGCCCTCCGCAGCGAGGCCGCCGACCAGACGCTGCTGGTGCTGCTCGACGACCTGCACTGGGCCGACGTCTCCTCGCTCCGGGTGCTCGGGCTGCTGCTGGAGTCCCTGGACGCCGGGCGGCTGCTGGTGGTGACCACGTGGCGTGACCGGCCGGCACCGTCCGGGGCGCTCGGGGCGGTCGCCGAGCAGCTCTCGCGCCGCCACGCGCTGCGGCTGCAGCTGCACGGGCTGGGCGCCGAGGACGTGACCCGGGTCGTGGAGGCGGTGGCCGAGCAGCGCCCCTCCCCCGACCAGGCCGACGCGCTGCGCCACCGCACCGACGGCAACCCGTTCTTCCTCGTCGAGTACGCCCGGCTGGCCGGACGCGACGGCGACCTCGCGGCGCTGCTGGACGAGCCGGACCCGCCGCACGCGGTCACCGACGTCGTGGCCCGGCGGCTGGACCGGCTGCCGGGACCGACCCGGGCCGCGCTCGCCGTCGCCTCGGTGGTGGGCCGCGCCTTCGACCTGGCCACCCTGGTCGCCGCGACCGGGACCGGGGAGGACGAGCTGCTCGACGCGCTCGACGACGCGGTCGGCGCCGGCCTGGTCCGCGAGGACGGCGTCGGGGCGTTCCGGTTCGCGCACGCGCTGGTGCGTGACACCGTCGAGGCGACGACCTCGCCGACCCGGCGGGCCCGCTGGCACGCCCGGGTGGCCGAGGCCCTCGAGGGGGTCCCCGGCCGTGAGGGAGAGGTCGCCCGGCACTGGCACGCGGCCGGTCCGGGGCACGTCGCCCGGGCCTGGCGGGCCGGGCTCCGGGCGGGGAAGGCGGCGCTGCGGGTGCACGCCTACGACGAGGCGACCGCGCTGCTGCTGCCCGCCCTCGAGGCGCTCGGTGCGGACCCGCAGGCGACCCCCGCCGAGGAGTACGGCGTCCTGGTGGAGCTGGCCGCGGCGCACCGGGGCAACGGGAACTGGATCGACCTGCGGCCGGTGGTGCACCGGGCGCTCGCCGCCGCGGACCGGGCCGGCGACGAGGCGGCGTACGCCCGGGCTGCCCTGCTCACCAGCAGTGACGCGCTCTGGCAGGCGGCCCACCACGGCAAGGTGGACCCGGTCCTGGTGGCGGCCCTGCGGCGGTCGCTGGACCGGCTGCCGACCGGGGACGACGAGCTGCGCTGCCGGGCGATGCTGGCGCTGGCCGGCGAGCTCTACTACGGCGTCGCCGCCGCCGAGCGCGAGGCGCTGGCCGGGGAGGCGGTGGCGATGGCCCGCCGGATCGGGGACCCGGCCCTGCTGATGAGCGCCTGCTGCAACGCGTTCGTGAGCACCTGGCGGCCCGCGACGACGGACTCGCGGGCGGCTCTCGCCCGCGAGGCGCTCGACATCGCCGTGAGGCTCGGCGACGCGCACGCGCTCACCTTCGTCCGGACCGTCTGCGCGGTGTCGGCCGCCGAGCTCGGCGACACCAAGGCGCTGGCGACGATGGCCTCGCTGGCCCGCGAGGGTGCCGAGCAGCAGCGCAACGTCTACGCCCTGGTGGTCCTCGACAGCCTGGAGATCCCGTGGCTGGTCATGCGCGGCGAGCAGCAGCGCGCCGAGGAGCTGCTCGCGCACATGGTCACCATCGGCCAGAAGATGGGGCTGGCCCAGCAGGACGACGCGGTGTCCGGGGCGGTCTTCTCCCTCCTGCTGTGGCGCGGTGAGCACGAGCAGGTCGTCGCCCGGCTGGCCGAGGTGGTCGAGGAGCAGGTGCTCCCCGTGGCGGCCGCGCTGCTGGCCATGCTGACCCGGGCCGGCCGGCTCGAGGAGGCCCGCGCCCTGCTCTCCGCCGGTGAGCTCGACCTGGGGCCGGACACGTGGTTCGCGCTGCTCCCCTGGTCCTTCGCCGCCGAGGTCGCGCTCGCGCTCGACGAGCCACGGCTGGCGGCCACGGCCTACCGGCTGCTGGCCCCGCACGCGGGCCGGATGGCCTGCGCGGGCTCCGGGGTGGCGCTCGGGCCGGTGGACGCCTACCTGGCGCTGGCCGCGCGCGCCCTGGGCGAGACCGCGCTCGCCACCCGGCACGCCGACGCGGCGGTCGAGCGGTGCCGGGCCTGGCGGATCCCGCTGGCCGAGAGCTGGTTCACCGGCCAGCGGGAGCGCTGGGACTTCTAGACGCCGACCGGCATCCGCTCCTCGTCCGGGTCCTGGGGAGCCGCCGGGACCAGGGCCGGCCCGGGGTGCCCGGGGAGCTCGGCGTGCAGCGTCGGCAGCAGCCGGTCCAGCCAACCGGGCAGCCACCAGTTCAGCCGGCCCAGCATCGCCATCGTCGCCGGCACCAGCACCATCCGGACCACGGTCGCGTCCAGCACGATCGCGACGGCCATCCCGAAGCCGAGCATCTTGACCACGACGTCGGTCTCGGTGGCGAAGCCGAGGAACACCGCCACCATGATCGCGGCGGCCGCGGAGATCACCCGGCCGGTCGAGGAGAGACCGCGGACCACGCTGCCCCGAGCGTCGCCGGTGGCCAGGTAGTCCTCCCGGATCCGCGACAGCAGGAAGACCTCGTAGTCCATCGACAGCCCGAACAGGATCGCGAACATCAGGATCGGCACCCAGCTCGACACCGGCATCGCGTGGTCGAGCCCGAGCAGCCCGGTGGCCCAGCCCCACTGGAACGCGGCGGTGAGCACGCCGTACGCCGCGCCGATCGACAGCAGGTTCATCACCGCCGCCTTCACCGGCACCACGACCGAGCGGAACATCATCGCCAGCAGCAGCACCGAGACGCCGACCACGAAGCCGATCACCAGCCAGATCCGGCCGGCCAGCATGTCGGCGATGTCGGAGAAGAACGGCGTGCCGCCGGTCAGCTCCGCTCCGGCGGGCAGCACGTCGTCGCGCAGCGAGGCGACCAGGCCGTCCACCCGTGCGTCGGTGGGCCCGAAGTCGGGCTCGAGGACCAGCACCGCGAGCGCTCCGTCCGGCGAGGTGGTGACCGGCCCGACGGTGCTCACCCCGGGGTACGTCGCGAGCGCGGCCGCGACCCGGTCGACCTCGTCCCGGCCGACCCGCGAGAGGTCGGCGACCACGGTCATCGGGGCGTTGGCGCCGGGCCCGAACTCCTCGCTCACGAGGTCGTAGGCCTGCCGGGTGGTGAGGTCGCGGGACTGGCTGCTGGCGTCCTGCGGCCAGGTGCGCATCGCCAGCGCCGGCGCCGCCAGGGAGAGCAGCACCAGCACGGCCGCCAGCGCCCAGGGCAGCGGCCGGGCGCCGACCCGCGCCGCCCAGCGGGCGGTCAGCGGCTCGGTCGTCGGGGCCGGCCGGCCGCGGCGGACCCGCTTCGGGAGCAGCCGGGTGCCGGCCAGGCCGGCGAGCGCGGGCACCAGCGTGATCGCCGCGGCCATCACCGAGAGCACGCCGATGGCGGTGGCGAAGCCGAAGGAGGAGTAGACCGGCAGACCCGCCAGCCGCAGCCCGAGCAGCGAGACCAGCACGGTGGCGGAGGCGAAGACCACCGACCGGCCGGCGGTGGCGGTGGCCCGCGCCGCGGACTCCCGCACCGGGTGCCCGGCGCCGAGGAACTCCACGTGCCGGGTGATCAGCAGCAGGGCGTAGTCGATCCCGACGCCGAGGCCCACCATCGAGGCGACCGTCGGGGCGGCGGTGCTCACGTCCATCACGGCGGCGAGCAGCCCGATGCCCGCGGAGCCGACCGCGAGTCCGGTCAGCGCGATCACCACCGGCAGCCCGGCCGCGACCACCGAACCGAAGACCAGGACGAGCAGCGCGAGCGCCACCACGACCCCGATCAGCTCGCCGCGGCCGTCCATCGGCGCGGCGGCGTGGCTGGGCAGGTCGCCTCCGAGCTCCACGCGGTAGCCGGCCTGCTCGGCCGGGGAGGCGGCCCGCTCCAGCGGCGACATGTCGCCCATCAGGTCCGGGTCGGTGACCGGGACGTCGTACAGCACGGTGAACAGGGCGGTGTCGCCGTCGCCGGAGAGCCGGGGGGCCGGCACCGCGGCGACGTGGTCGAGGGCGGTCAGACCGGTGCGCAGGGTGGCGAGCACGTCGGGGCGGACGGTGCCGCGATCGGCGTGCACGAGCACCTGCGCGCTGGTCCCGGCGAGCGCGGGGTCGTGCTCGCGCAGCATCTCGATGCCGACCTGGGCGCGGGCGCCCGGCACGTCGTAGTCGTCCTGCGGCGTGCCGCCGAACGTCGTCGAGGCGGCGAGCACCCCGAGGGTGAGCAGGACCCAGGCGCAGACGGTGCGCCAGGGGTGGCCGGCGGCGGCGCCACCGAGCCGGTACAGGAAGCGGGACATGTGCGTCTCCAGAGTCGTGGTCGAACCTGACGACGTCAGCGTGGCCGGAGGCTCTGGGGCCGGACTGGGAGCTGACTGGAGGTGCGCTGGAGCCGGCCCCCGCAGCCCGGCCGGGCGCCCCGTTAGGCTGGGGCGATGATCTTCATCACCGCCAAGTTCCAGGTCCAGCCCGAGCACGCCGACCGGTGGCCCGAGATCACCGCCGACTTCACCCGGGCGACCCGCTCCGAGCCGGGGTGCCTGTGGTTCGACTGGTCGCGCAGCCTCGAGGACCCGGCGGAGTACGTCCTGGTCGAGGCGTTCCGCGACGACGAGGCCGCCGGCGCGCACGTGCAGTCGGAGCACTTCGCGGCGGCCGGGCGCGACCTGCCGCCGTACCTCGTGGCCACGCCGCGGATCGTCAACTTCACGGTCCCGCAGGACGACTGGTCGGAGCTGGGCGAGCTCGCCGTCGAGCGCTGACCCGGAACGACGGTCCCGCCCGCCGTCGCGGGCTCACCCCGCCAGGAACGAGAGCCGCACCTCGCGCTCGGCGTTGTCGACGTTGAGGTCGACCAGGCAGATGCTCTGCCAGGTGCCCAGTGCGAGCCGGCCGCGCAGCACCGGTACCGAGGCGTACGGCGGCACCAGGGCGGGCATCACGTGGGACCGCCCGTGCCCCGGGCTGCCGTGCCGGTGCCGCCAGCGGTCGTCGGCGGGCAGCAGGTCGGCCAACGCGGCCAGCAGGTCGTCGTCCGAGCCGGCCCCGGTCTCCAGGATCGCGATCCCGGCGGTGGCGTGCGGCACGAACAGGTGCAGCAGCCCGTCGCCCTCGTCGGCCACGAACGCGGCGCAGTCGCGGGTGAGGTCCAGCACGACCTCCTGGTCTCCGGTCCGGTAGCTCTTCGTGAGGCTGCGCATGCGCCCCATCCTGTCATCGGCGCAGCGCGGCGGCGCCGGGTGCCAGCGCCGGGGCGACCCGGCGCAGCGCGGCCAGCGCGTCCCGGGTCTGGGACTTCACCGTCCCCAGGGCCACGCCCATCAGCTCCGCGGTCTGCCGCTCGGTCAGGTCCTCGTAGTAGCGCAGCACCAGCACCGTGCGCTGCTTGGCGGTCAGCCGGGACAGCGCCTCGGCGAGGTCGAGGCGGTCCTCGACCCCGTCGCGCCCGTCGGTCCAGGTCTCCCCGGGCGGGACGCCGACCCGCTCCCGGCCCCGGTGCCGGCGCCAGCGGGAGATGTTGTCGTTGACCATGATCCGGCGCACGTAGGGCTCCGGGGCGTCCTCGATGCGCGACCACACCGCGACCGCCTTCACCAGCGCCGCCTGGACCAGGTCCTCGGCGTCGTGGTGGTGGCCGGTGAGCAGGAACGCCGAGCGGACCAGCACGGCGTACCTCGCGGCGACGTACTCCTCGAAGCTGCGCGGCTCAGACCCGGGCACGGCGTCTCCTGACCAGCAGCAGACCGCCGGCGAGCGCCAGGGCCGCGGTGCCCGCGCCCAGCGCCAGCAGCCGCGGGTCGGTCACGTCGTCGGGCGCCGGCCGGGCCACCGGCGGCCGGGCCAGCAGCGACCCGGCGTACTGCGGGAACTCGCCCCACCGCTCCCGCTCCTCCGCGACCAGCACCCGGTGGTCCCCGGTGCGGACGTCGACGGCGTACGCCGCCACCCGCTGACCCACCGAACCGCGGACCACCAGGTGCCGGGAGTCGGTCCAGCCGAGCAGGTCGAACACGTCCACCTCCACCCGCAGCGGGCGCAGGTCCGCCCGGCCCTGGCCCAGGGCCCCGACCAGCAGCCGTCGGGTGGAGAAGCCGTTGCCCCCGGTGATCTCGGGCAGCGCCGCGGCCCGACGCCCCGACGGGTCCACCGTGACCTGCTGCGGGTTCAGTCCCGCGGGGTAGCGCAGCACGGGACCGCGGTCCCCGGACGGCACGTCGTAGACGGCCAGCCCGTGGGCCAGCGGAGCGGCGAAGCCGCCCGGGACGGGTGAGACGTTGCCGACCCCGGGGTCCCCGAGGTCGACGGGGGTCAGCCGGTCCGGGCCCGGGGCCCAGAACCGGTCCCGGACGTGCCGGCCGGTGGCGCTGTCCGCGCGCAGCTCGGTGACCACGCCGTAGGCGAGCAGGACGGTGTCCGCGGAGACCCACTCCATCGTCAGGGGGGAGAGCCCCAGCTCGGTCCGCACCGGGTGGCGGGTCACCTCACCGGTCACGGTGTCGTAGGCGGCATAGCCGCCGACCCGGTCGGGGTGACCAGGCTGGCCGATCCAGTAGCTGACGATCCGGCCGTCCGGGGAGAGCGCCCACGGCTGGTCGACGCTCAGCGCGGTGCCGTCCTCCGCGCGACCGGGCAGGTCGAGGAAGCGGTACTCCCCCGTGGTGGCCGACACCGCGACGGTCCCGTTCTCGGTGCCGAACCAGCCCGCGGCCCGCTCCGCGCCGGCGACCACCGCCAGCGGCCCGATCGGTCCGGCATCCGCCGTGCCGGGCAGCCAGATGTCCGGGGTGACCAGACGGTCCGGCAGCGCCGCCACGGCAGCGTTGCCCGTCGGCGTCGGCTCGTCGGCGCGCAGCTGGTCCCAGGCGACGGCGCTGCCGAGCATCGCGACCAGGACCGCGGTGACGGTCGCCAGCGCAGACGCTGCCCGGATCCGGCGCCGCCTCCGGACCCCGCGACGCCACAGGTCGGCGGGCGCACGTGCGGGGGTCGCCTCACCGGCCAGCCGTTCCAGCTGCTCGCGCATGTCGGTCGTCACGGGTGCTCCCCTCCTCGCCGGTCACCTTCTCACCCCTACACGCAGCGGCAGGGGCAGACGGAGGGGTGCGCCGCGGACTTTTCTTCGGGGCGCACTCAGCCGGTCCTCCGGCGGGACGGCGAGGCGTCCCGGCGCGGCGGTGGCGGGACGGCGACGCGTCCCGGCGCCGCGGCGGTGGCCGCGAGGCGTCCTGGCGCGGCGGCGGTCAGAACAGGCTGCGCACCAGCAGCACGGCGGCCGACGCACCGCACACCACCAGCACCGCGACGCGCACCTGGTGCCGCGGCACGAAGCCGCTCAACCAGCGTGAGAGCCCGAAGCCGACCAGCAGGCACGGCGTCAGGGTCATCGCCAGCACGAACGGCGCCCAGCCGAGGTTCCCCGACACCGCCAGGCCGACCAGGCTGAGGGCGGCGCCGAACACGAAGTAGACCGCCAGGGTGGTCCGGATCTGCCGCGGCGGCCGGTGCTGGAGCAGGACCGCCATCGGCGGGCCGCCGATCGAGGTGGCGGTGCCGGCCACCCCGGAGAGGAAGCCGGCCACGACCAGGCTGAACCGGTTGACCGGGATGACCACGGTCCGGGCGGTGAGCAGCACGCTCACCAGCACCATCGTGCCGACCACGATCCCGAGCACCCGGGTCGAGACCGCGGCGACGAGAGCCACACCGGCGACGGTGCCGGGGACCCGCGCCGAGATCGACCAGCGCAGTCCGCCCCAGTCGATCTCCTCGCGCTCACGCAGCAGCGTCACCATCGGCAGCAGCACCGCCAGCCAGATCAGCAGGTCCGGCATCAGGGACGGCTCCAGCAGCATCGCGACCGGTGCGGAGACCAGGCCCAGCCCGAGCCCGACCAGGCCCTGCACCGCGGCACCGACGACGAGGGTGGCGGCCAGGATGGCCACCACCCTCGGGTCGATGTCGCTGAGGAAGGAGAACAGCTCAGGCGCTCTTCAGCAGGTTTCGCAGGACGTACTGCATGATGCCGCCGTGCCGGTAGTAGTCGGCCTCCCCCGGGGTGTCGATCCGGACGACCGCGTCGAACTCGACCTCGCCCGCCTTGACCTTCACCGTCCGGGGCGTGGTGCCGTCGTTGAGGGCGGTGACGCCGGTGATGGAGAAGGTCTCCTCGCCGGTGAGCCCGAGGGACTCGGCGGTCTCGCCCTGCGGGAACTGCAGCGGCAGCACGCCCATGCCGATCAGGTTCGACCGGTGGATCCGCTCGTAGGACTCCGCGACGACTGCGCGGACGCCCAGCAGCGCCGTACCCTTGGCCGCCCAGTCCCGCGACGAGCCGGAGCCGTACTCCTTGCCGGCCAGGACCACCAGCGGGGTGCCGGCGGCGAGGTAGTGCTCGGAGGCTTCGAAGACCGAGGTGACGGGCGCGTCGGCGCCCTCCCCGGCGGTGAAGTCACGGGTGAAGCCGCCCTCGGTGCCCGCGGCCAGCTGGTTGCGCAGCCGGATGTTGGCGAACGTGCCGCGGATCATCACCTCGTGGTTGCCGCGCCGCGAACCGTAGGAGTTGAAGTCCCGCTGGCCCACGCCGTGCTCGGCCAGGTAGTGCCCCGCCGGGGAGTCCTTCTTGATTGCACCGGCCGGCGAGATGTGGTCGGTGGTCACCGAGTCGCCGAGCTTCAGCAGCACCCGGGCGCCGTCGATGTCCTCGACCGGCGCCGGGTTCTCCGGCATCCCGTCGAAGTACGGGGGCTTGCGGACGTACGTCGACTCCGCGTCCCACTCGAAGGTCTTGCCCTCGGGCGTCGGCAGCGAGCGCCACTGCTCGTCGCCGGCGAAGACGTCGGCGTAGTCGGTGGTGAACATCTCGGAGGTGATCGCGGTGGCGATGACGTCCTCGACCTCCTTGGCGGTCGGCCAGATGTCCTTCATGAACACGTCGTTGCCGTCGGTGTCCTGACCCAGCGGGTCGTTGAACAGGTCGACGTCCATCGAGCCGGCCAGCGCGTAGGCGACCACCAGCGGCGGCGAGGCCAGGTAGTTCATCTTCACGTCCGGGTTGATCCGGCCCTCGAAGTTGCGGTTGCCGGACAGCACCGAGACGACCGCGAGGTCGTTGTCGTTCACGGCCTTGCTGACCTCGGGGATGAGCGGCCCGGAGTTGCCGATGCAGGTGGTGCAGCCGTAGCCGACCAGGTTGAAGCCGAGCTTGTCGAGGTACGGCGTCAGCCCGGCGCGCTCGTAGTAGTCGGAGACGACCTTCGAGCCGGGGGCCAGCGTGGTCTTCACCCAGGGCTTGCGCTGCAGCCCCTTCTCGACGGCCTTCTTGGCCAGCAGGGCGGCACCGATCATCACCGACGGGTTCGAGGTGTTGGTGCAGGAGGTGATCGCCGCGATGGCGACCGCGCCGTGGTCGACCTGGTAGGACGTGCCGTCCTCGAGCGTCACGGTGGCCGGGTTCGAGGGACGGCCCTGCGCCGCGGCGTGCGCGTGCCAGTCGTCGGGCTCGCCGCCGCCGTTGCCTCCCGCGGAGTGCGCCGGGGCGTCGCTCGCCGGGAAGGACTCGTCGGAGGACTCGTCGACGGAGGAGACCACGCCGTACGGCTTCTCCTGCGCCGGCACGCCGGACTTGTGGTCCTCCCCGCCGGTCTCGTCGGCGCTGACGTAGTCGGCCAGCGAGGTGCGGAACGCCTGCTTGGCGTCGGACAGCGACACGCGGTCCTGCGGCCGCTTGGGACCGGCCAGCGACGGGACGACGGTCGCGAGGTCGAGCTCGAGCTTCTCGGAGAAGCGGGGCTCGGCCTCGGGGTCGTGCCAGAGGCCCTGCTCCTTGGCGTAGGCCTCGACGAGCGCGAGCTGCTCCTCGGAACGGCCGGTCAGCCGGAGGTACTTGGTGGTCTCCTCGTCGATCGGGAAGACCGCGATCGTCGAGCCGAACTCGGGCGACATGTTGCCGATCGTCGCGCGGTTGGCGAGCGGGAGCACCGAGACGCCGGGGCCGTAGAACTCGACGAACTTGCCGACCACGCCGTGCTTGCGGAGCATCTCGGTGATGGTCAGGACGAGGTCCGTCGCGGTGGCGCCCTCGGGCAGGTCGCCGGACAGCTTGAAGCCCACGACGCGCGGAATCAGCATCGAAACGGGCTGGCCCAGCATCGCGGCCTCGGCCTCGATGCCGCCGACTCCCCAGCCGACCACGCCGATGCCGTTGACCATCGTGGTGTGCGAGTCGGTGCCCACGCAGGTGTCCGGGTAGGCCTGCAGGACCTCGGAGCCGTCGGCCCCGGTCGCGGTGCGGGTGAACACGGTGCGGGCCAGGTGCTCGATGTTGACCTGGTGGACGATGCCGGTGCCGGGCGGGACGACCTTGAAGTCGTCGAAGGCGCCCTGGCCCCAGCGCAGGAACTGGTAGCGCTCACGGTTGCGCTCGTACTCGATCTCGACGTTGCGACCGAACGCCTCGGGGGTGCCGAACACGTCGGCGATCACGGAGTGGTCGATGACCATCTCGGCCGGGGCGAGCGGGTTGATCTTGGTCGGGTCGCCGCCGAGCTCGGCCATCGCCTCACGCATCGTGGCCAGGTCGACCACGCAGGGGACGCCGGTGAAGTCCTGCATGATCACGCGGGCCGGCGTGAACTGGATCTCCTTGCTGGGCTCCGCGTCGGCGTCCCAGGAGCCGAGGGTGCGGATGTCGTCGGCGGTGATGTTGGCGCCGTCCTCGGTGCGCAGCAGGTTCTCGAGCAGCACCTTGAGGCTGTACGGCAGTGAGGCGACGTCCACCCCGTCGCCGGTGACCGCGTCGAGGCGGTAGATCTCGTAGGACTTCCCGTCCACATCGAGGGTGCTCTTGGCACCAAAGCTGTCCTGACTCGGCATCGGCCATCTCCTCGTGACGTTCGGCATGTCGCTCCCGCCCATCTTGCCCACGTGCCGGCGGCCCGAACTAGCGGGGTCGCACCGGTGCGGCGGACGCGGCAACTCTCTTGACGTCAAGATACACGATGTCGAGTGTTCGACGGAACCAGCGCGCCGCCCTCGGCCCGGCCCGATTCGGTCGTTCTTGCGCGCCCGAGGAGGTGGGCGAGGAAGATGAGCCCGCACACGGCGAGTCGGAAGGGCTGAGAGTGGACGAGATCCGCGTGTTCCTGGTCGACGACCACCGCGTCGTCCGGACCGGGCTTGCCGCCTACCTGGGAGTCGAGCCCGGCATGCGCGTGGTCGGCCAGGCCCCGGACGGCCGGGCAGCCCTGGACGAGATCGCTGTCCTGGACCGTGCCGGCGAGCTGCCCGACGTCATCCTGATGGATCTGAAGATGCCGCGGATGGACGGGATCGCGACCACTGCCGAGGTGAAGCGGCGGTGGCCGGCGACCGAGGTGGTCGCGGTGACGAGCTTCATCGAGGAGGAACAGATCCGCGCTGCCCTGGAGGCAGGCGCAGCGGGCTACCTGCTCAAGGATGCCGACGCCCCCGACGTCGCCGCCGCGATCCGGGCCGCGATCGCCGGCGAGGTACACCTCGACCCGGCCGCCGCCCGTGCGCTGACCGCATCGCTGCGTGCCCCCCAGCAGGACCAGGCGCCGCTCACACCACGCGAGCGCGAGGTCATCTCGGCGATCGCCTCCGGTGCCACGAACCGCCAGATCGCCCGGGAGCTGGGCGTCAGCGAGCGTACGGCGCGCACGCACGTGTCCAACATCCTGGCCAAGCTTGGCCTGACCAGCCGCACCCAGGCCGCGATGTGGGCGGTCCGCGAGGGACTCGTCGACGAACCCGAACGCCCGGCGCGGTGAGCTCCGACCCGGCCCGCGACTCCCTGCGGAGCACCTCGATGCCGACGCAGCCGCTGATCGACGACGTGGCGCCGAGCAGCTCACCACTGGACACCCAGCTCCTCGAGCTGTTCTTCGACCGGGTGCCGATGGGGGTGGCAGTCTTCGACACCGACATGCGCCTGCAGCGCTGCAACAAGACCTGGACGGCGTTCTACGAGCACTACTTGGGCGTGCCGGCGGAGTACACCGCCCCCGGGAGGCACCTCCACGAGCTCATCCCCGGCAACGAGGACGCCGTGCGGCTGCTCGTCGAGACCGCGCTCTCCGGCCGGGTGATCCGGCAGGCTGCGCACCGGATCGCGATCCCCGGCACCGAGACCTACTGGGACGTCGTCTTCGCACCGCTGTTCGGCGACGGCCGGGTCGTCGGCGTGGTCGACATCGTCACCGATGCCACGGACCGGGTGCTCGCCTTCCAACGCCTCGAAGCGCGGATCGCGACGTTCTCCCAGGTCGCCGCCGGGATGAGCGTCGACCAGCCGCTGTCCACCACGCTGTCGCAGGTGGTCGGCGCCGTGCGCAGCACCAGCGACGCCGTCGCGTGCAGCCTCGTGTGCTGGGAGGAGGACTGGAGCCGCCCCGCCACGGCGTACGCGGACTCCGTGCTCGGTGACGGGTTCGCCGATGCACTCGAAGCCGTCTGGCGGGTCCGCGGGATGCGCCCTGTCGAGCTCGGGGAGTACGACGGCGCCATCGCACGAGGTTTCCGCGACGAGGCCCTTGCCGACCCGTCGCTGGCACCCGTGCATCCGTTCCTCATCGAGGACGCGCCCTGGGAGGACATGGCGCTGTTCCCGCTGGTGGCCTCCGGGGTGGTCGTCGGGGAAGTGGCGGTGTACCTCGCGGCCGGGCAGGACCTGGACGAGGACGACCGCGGCTACCTCGCCGCGCTCGCCGATCAGGCGGCTGTCGCCGTCCGCAACAGCACCCTCTACCGGGCGGCCGAGCAGACCGCCGCGCTCGAGGAGCGGCACCGGCTCGCGCGCGAGCTGCACGACTCGGTGAGCCAGGCACTGTTCTCGATGACCCTGCACGCCCGCACTGCGCAACGGCATCTCGAGACCGCGGGCCTGGCCGTGGACCATCCCGTCGCCGTCGAGATCGAACAGCTCCACGGGCTCACCCAGGCTGCCCTGGCCGAGATGCGCGCGCTTATCTTCGAGCTCCGGCCGGGCGCTCTCGAGGCAGAGGGCCTGGTCGCGGCCCTCACGAAGCAGGCCGCCGCAGTGACCGCCCGCGAGCAGCTGGCCGTCGACGTGCACGGACCTGACGGCTGGATCCGGCTCGATCCGACGGTCGAGGAGCACCTGTACCGGATCGCCCTGGAGGCGGTGCACAACACCGTCAAGCACGCAGGCGCCGAACGCGTCGACGTGCACCTCGAGCAACGCGACACCACCTTGGAGCTCCGCGTGAGTGACGACGGCGCCGGGTTCGACCCGCGGCTGGACCGGCCCGGACACCTCGGCCTGCGCACCATGCGCGAGCGCGCCGACGCCATCGGCGCCACCTTCGGAATCGACTCCGCCCCCGGACGCGGCAGCACGGTCACCGTCACCGTTCCACTCCCCCGCTGACCCACTGACCCGCTGACTCGCCGACCCGGCTACGTCATTACGCCGACGCCGCACCGGCCACAGCGCCGAGGCCGGTCCGGCCACTGAGCCGACGCGGAGCACCCCCCGCTGACGCGACGCTTCTGATGTACCGACCGGTGCACCAGGAAGCCAGGGAGACGCCATGAACGACCTCCGCCTCATCGTCGCGCAAGCCGAGATCACGCGTCGGGTCGCCGACGCCGAGCAGCGGCGCCGGGCCCGCTCCTGCCGCACCAGGCGTCCGTTCGCCGCCGTCCTCCCCCGCCGTTCCGTCCAGCTCTGAAAGGCACGACGACCATGTCCACCGCCCAATGGATCCTCAACCTGGCCCTCCTCGGCTGGGTGCTCACCCGCAACCTCGGCACCCACCGCGTTACCCGCGCCACGTTCCTCGTCCCGCTAGCAGTCGTCGCCACCGCCGGCGCCTGGTTCCTCCGGGACCTGCCGACGGCCGGCCACGACGTTCGCCTCGAGCTGGTCGGCGTCGCGGCCGGCCTGGTGCTGGGCACGCTAGCCGCCTTGCTGACCCGGATGCACCGCCACCACGGCCGTCTCGTGGTCAGCGCCGGCACAGCGTTCGCAGCCGTCTGGATCGCCACGATCGGCGGCCGGATGCTGTTCGCCCAGTGGGCCACGCACTCCGGCGCGCGCACGGTCGGCGAGTTCTCGATGCGCCACCAGATCACCGGCGCCGACGCCTGGACCGCCTCGTTCGTCCTGATGGCGCTGACCATGGTGGCCGTCCGGCTCGTGGTGACCGGTGTCCAGGTCTCGGCGCACCGGTCCGGTGCTGCCACCTTGTCCGAGGCAGGTGCAGCGTGACGTCGCTGGACACCTCCACCCGTCCGATCAGGGTCGCCGTCGTCGCCGCCGACGAGCGGGTGCGGACCAGCCTGCGACACCTGCTGACGGCCGGTGGCGGCACCGTCGTGGTGGAGTCGTACGCCGGCGGCCCGCGTCCGGCGACCAGCTCCGCGGTGGTCGGCGGGGACGCCGACGTGGTGGTCCTCGACCCCGGGACCGCCACCCGCGAGAGCCACCGCGAGCAGCTCCGCGCGCTGCCCGACGGCCTCCCGGCTGTCGTGCTCGGCAACGATCGGGGGACCGCCGAAGTCGCGGGGGCCGCCGGTGCGTCGTACCTCGACAAGGCCGACGTCGCCGACCAGCTGCTCGAGACGGTCCTGCGCGTGGCCCACCGGGACCACACACGTACGACGGGCCGCCGCGACCACGCCGACACGGGCGCCATCGTCCTGGTGACCCTGGCGTTGTTCGCCGGGCCGTGGACGTGGTGGTTCAGCCGGATCGCCCAGGACCACGGCGTGATCGGCTGGCACCTCCCCCAGGGCCTCGCGCTTTGGACCATGCCGCCCCTGCTGGTGGCCGCCCTCGCCGTCACCGGGGGACGTCGCGCCGTTACCGACCTGGGTCGGCGCATCACTCGCGTCCGCGTCCCCGGCTGGACGTGGGCCGCGGCACTGCTGGCACCTGTGCTCGTGGCCGTGCTCGCCGCCGCCGTGACGACCGCCCTGGGGCGCGACGTCCCGGTCGGCGAGGTGCTGGGGCTGCCCGGCGCGCTGATCTACCTCGCCTACGGCACCGGGCTGTTCCTGCTCACCGAGGAGGCCGGCTGGCGCGGAGCTGTGCTGCCGCGGCTGCAGCACCGGTTGCAGCCCTGGCAGGCGGCCCTGGTCCTCGGCGTGATCTGGGCCCTTTGGCACCTGCCGTTGCTGGCTGTCCCCGACGCCGGCGATCAAGGGCTGCCCGTGGCACCCTTCCTGCTCCTGGTGGTCGCCACCAGTGTTCTGATCACCGGCCTGGTCAACGCCGCGAACGGAAGCGTCATCGTCGCCGCGCTGTTCCACGCCTCCTTCGACGCCAGCTACTCCTACCTCGGTGTGGTCGGGTCGGAGCACACCATGATCTGGGCCGCAGCAGCGACCACCACGCTGGCCGCGACCGCCCTCGTGCTCCGCACGCGTGGACGTCTCTTCCACGGTCGAACTGTCGCCGGACACGTCTGACGGCTTCTGACCCGGCTTGCATCTACGTCAATCCGTGACCGCTGTCCCCCATCCGACTGACGCACACCTGCGTCCACAGAACGGAACTCCGATGATCGACCACCTCGCCATCGCTCTCGACCACACTTCGACCGTCATGCACGCCGTCACCGACGACCAGTGGACAGCGCCCACGCCGTGTCATGGCTGGGACGTCCGGCATGAGGCGAACCACCTGGTCGGTGGGCTCCGCATCTACACCGCGCAGCTCACCGGCGACTCCACCGGCTATGACCACGACGGGACGGACTGGCTAGGCAACGATCCAGCCGCGGCGTACGACGCCGCCGCCACGACCGACCTCGGGGCCTGGCTGCGGCCCGGCGCCATGGACACGGTGTTCGATCTAGCCTTCGGGAGGGTGCCGGCAGAGATGTCGCTTGTCGTCCACATCACCGAGGTGCTGGTCCACGGTCTGGACCTCGCTGTCGCGATCGGTCACGAGGAGCTGGCAGACGGCGAGCTCTCCAGCTGGTTGCTCGGCTTGATGCGTGGCATGGGCACCGACTCGTTCCGGGTGCCCGGCATCTTTGACGCTGAGCGGCCCGCACAACCAGGGGCTCCTGCTCACCGGGAGCTGTTGCGCTACCTGGGCCGCGACATCGCTGCGGTACCAGCCTGACCCGGCCGCCGGCGGGCATAGTGGGCGGCGGAATCCGTCGGTTGGGGCGATGCGTTCCGCTGGGACGTCATGCCCGCTTCGCTCCAAGGCTCCTGCTGTGGCGTGGTGGCCATCGCGGACGACGGCACCGCCGTCGCGATGGGACGTGTTGGTTGTTCGCCACAAGCCGAGGCCCAGCCGGTCTTCGCGCGTCCGGGCTTCGACGGCACGTCATCCATGGCCGGTATGTGGCAGATGCTTCGCCGGCGCCCATGAACTTGGTGTCCGGTGGCGTGGTGAGAGGTGAAGGGCGATGAGGGTGACGCCCAGGTCTCGCAGCTTCTCGAGGACCCCGTGCAGCGCGGCCTGGTCGGGAACGACTCCGGTCAGGGTTGTGGTTCCGTCCTGGGTGTGGTCGATGGTGAGGCCGAGCCAGTCGGCCCAGTGTTCGTCGAGGTGTCCTTGCACCTCGAAGATGTAGACGCTGGAAGTGCTCATGACGTGGCCGGCACGCGGGCCGTCGGCATGCGCGTGCGACGGATGGCCCATTCGGCGACGGCCAGGTTGAGGACCCACGCAGCCGCCTTCTCGAGGTCGCCGGCGACGACGTGCTCGCCGAAGATCCCCTGGCCGAACGCTTCGGTGAAGATCTGGGTGCCGGCACCGAGGCCCAGGGCGTAGGCGCGGATCATCCAGGCGCGGTGGCTGAGGATGTCGCGGCGGCGGATTGCCAGGAAGCCCAGGACGAGGCAGGTTGCCATCGCAGGTGCGACCGCGAGCCGGGAGAAGAACAGGATCCGGCCGCTGCCCGGCTGCGCGTCGTAGAGCAGGGTCAGCCACAGGGCTGATGCGACGACGAGCAGGCCCACGACGACCAGAACGCGTCCGGCCCGCCGGTGCCAGCTCGACGGCCGCCGGCGGAACCGACGCACGAACTGGAGCGCGCCGACGAACGCGAAGACTGCCGAGCCGACGATGTGCACCAGCAACGCGACCGGGAACGCGTTGAACCGTGGGTCCGCGGGAAACAGCTCAGGCCCGCCGGCGAGCTGGATCAGCCGCAGGACGCCGGCGGTCAGCGGGATCGCGCTGAGCAGGATCAGCCCGACGGCAAGGCGCCATCCGGACCGAGCGCCCGGCCGCTGGCGGACCGGGGGCCCGGCGAGCTGCGAGGCGGTCATCACGCGACTGCCGGCTCGGTGGCGCGAGCAGACCGCACCGCGTCGGTCCTGGTCTGGCTCTGTCGCCACATCGAGAAGCCGAGGCCGATGAGGGCGACACCGGTCGGCACCGCGAACGGTCGGCTGAACGACTCCGGCAGCACTGCCAGGGCGAGCGCTGACGTGGTGCCGTAGGCAAGCAGCGCTGCAACCCAGCGCGGGACGACGCGGGCGCGGTACATGGCGATGCCGAACAGCAGACCCCCGAGGGCATAGCCCAGGCCCATGAGCATGAACAGCTCCTTCATGTGTCCGAGGTCGCTGGTCGCGCTGGCGCCCATGGCCGCGTCCAGGAAGTGTCGGACATAGACCGGGTTCGACTCGGCCAGCTTCGGAAGGATGACCGCAACCATGGACTCGACGGCGAACATCGCGAGGTAGCCGGTCATCAGCAGCGTGTAGCCGGCACGACCGAGGACGCCGAACCGGCGGTAGTGGCGGATGAAGATGCCGGTGAGACCGACCATCGCGAAGACGCTCATCGCGATCTTCGCGACCTCGCGGACTAAGACGTCGGTGGTGACGATGTGGGCGAGGTCCGCCGGTGGGTGGTTGATCTGGACGCCGATGAAGATGGCACCGGCAGCGGCGGCGCAGGCCCCGGCGGCTGCGGTGAGGCGGTGGTGAGTGGTGTTCATGTCTGGTTCCTGTCCTCGGATGCCGGGCTGGTGTCCGGCGATGTCTGGGACGTTAGGAACAGACGTGGTGAGGCCACATCACCACATGATGTGATTCGCGGCCTGGGACCCTCCGGATCAGAGGAGTCCGCGCTCGGCTGCCCGGCTCACCGCAGCCCGGCGGGTGTTCACGCCGAGCTTGGTGAAGATGTGCTTGGTGTGCGTGCGGAGCGTGTTGAGGGACACGTACAGGCGCCGGGCGATCTCGGGGCCGGTCAGGTCGGTGGCAAGCAGGCGCAGGACGTCGAGCTCACGCTCGCTCAGGGCCTCGTCCGGGTGCTGGTCGCGGCGCGGGGTCGTCCTGGACGTCTTGGCGGAAGCCAAGACCTGCTCGGCGTAGCGTCGTACGTCCGTCGGGGCACCGCGAGGAAGGCTGGTGAGCAGGTCGACCATGACCGGTCCCTCGTCGAGGAACAGGCGGCGGTAACCCGCCGGTACGCCGACGATGAGCGCGGCGGACAGGTCCTCGGCCGCCGCCCGCGGATCACCGGAGGCGTGATGGGCCAGCGCACCCACCACGTGTGCCTCGACCAGGCTGCCGTCACGCCCGGACGCCTGAGCCAGGTCGAGGATCTGCTCGACCAGTGCGATCGCGTCGGCGGGGCTGCCCTCCGCGATGAGGACGCGGGCCAAGGTGAGCTGGTCGTACTCCTGGAGGAATGTCGGCTCGTCGTCAGGTCTGACCTCGTGCTGGCGGGCCCAGGCGCGGGCCTCGATCACGTTGCCCTGAGCGAGTCGTACCCGGGCACGAGCTGCGGCGATGGGCCGCACCTCGGGGAAGAACCCGGGTCGGAACATGGGCTCGGCCTCGTCGAGCATCGCGATCGCCCCGTCCAGGTCACCGGAGGCCCGCAGGACCGCGGCCTTGGTGGTGTACCAACGGTGTCGGTTCTCGGGCAGCGAGGCCAGGTCGCCCAGCTCGCCGGCGACCTCGAGGTGCCGGGCAGCCGCATCCAGATCGCCGAGCTCGCGGAGCACGTCGGCAAGACCGACGCGCACGTCACCGACCGTCGGCAGGATCGGGCCCTCGGGACGCACAGCCGTGGCCAGCGCTTCCTCGAAGATCCGGCGCGCCTCCAGCGGGCGTCCGCGAGTGAGCCACATGCTCCCCAGCACCACGGCCGACCCCAGCGCATCGGCGACCAGACCGGCCGCACGCATGCTCACGACCGCGTCCGAGAACGTCTCGACCGCTGCCTGCAGGTCGCCAGCAGCCCAGGCGGCGAGGCCGAGGAAGCCTGCTCCCGCGCCGCGGGAGAAGTCGTCCTCGGGGCCCGCCAGGTCATAGGCACGTTGCGCGTGAGCGATCGTGCCGGCGACATCGCCCCGGGCCTGCGCGACCGCGGCTCGGTAGACCGCGATCATCGCGGGCAGCGCCCGCATCTCCCGCGCGTGCGCCTCGACCACGTCCTGCGGCGCGGGGGTGGAAAGGTCGGTTCGCACCGGTCGGGCGTCCAGAGCGCCCTGGGCCACGTCGAGCCAGGCTTCGACACCTTCGAAGTCACCGGCGGCCAGCCGGCTCCAACCGGTCGCGGTGGCGAGGAGCGGCCGGCGGCGCACGACCTCGGCGGGCACCGCGGCCAGCCACTCCACGATGGTGGCGTCCTGCCTCCCCTGCCGCAGCCCGGCGAGAGCAAGTTCGACCAGGTCAGCAGTGAGCTCATGGTCCTCGCCGGCGATCGCGTGCGCGACAGCGTCCGGCAACATGCCGTGCTCAACCAGCCATCGACCTGCAGCGATGTGCAGCCCGCGGAGGCGGTCGGGGTGACGGGCGAGGAGCCGAGCTCGCAGCGCATCCCCGAACAGGTGGTGGTAGCGGTACCAGCGACGTCCGTCGTCCAACGGGATGACGAAGACGTTCCTCCGCTCGAGAGACTCCAGGATCTCCTGGGCGTCGGAGGTGCCGGTGACGGCGTCGCAGAGGGAACCGCTGAGCTCGCGCAGCACCGACGTAGCCAGCAGGAACTCCCGCACCCGATCCGGTTGACGGTCGAGAACCTCCTCGACGAGGTAGTCGAGCACGAAGCGGTGGCTGCCGGCAAAGTCGTCGACGAACGCCGTGGGGTCCTCATGGCCGCTCAAGGAGAGCGCCGCCATCTGCAGACCAGCAGCCCACCCCTCGGTGCGCTCGTCGAGCGTGTCGACGTCCTTTCGGGCGAGCGTGAGCCCCATGGCGTCGTTGAGCAGGTCGGCCGCCTCCTCGGCGGTGAACCGCAGATCGGCGGCTCGTAGCTCGAGCAGGCCGCCCGTGCTGCGAAGCCGCGCCACTGCCAGCGGAGGGTCGGAGCGTGTGGCCATCGCGATGCGGACCTGGCCGGGAAGATGATCGAGCAGGAACGCGAGCACCTCGTGGACGGCCGGCGCGGTGATCTCGTGGTAGTCGTCGAGAGCCAGCACGGTCGCGTCGGCGAACATGTCGAGATCGTTGACCAGGCTGGTCAGCACCATCTCCACCGGGACTTCGGCAGCGGTCTCGACGACATCGCCCACGTCGACGCCGAGGGCGGGGTTGGTGCTTTGGCAAGCCGCGATCAGGTGGGTCAAGAATCGTCGGACGTCGTTGTCACCGACGTCGAGGGAGACCCACGCGACGCTCAAGCCGGCCGCAGCCGGCGACGCGAACCACTGGCTGAGGACGGTGGTCTTGCCGAATCCGGCCGGTGCCGAGACCAGCACGAGGCGCGTGGTGTCGCTCTGCGCGATCCTGAGCCGCTCCTGTAGCCGGGGTCGGGCAACCGAGTCGGCGCGGGGCTCCGGGAGATGGACCTTCGTCGCCAGGACCGGCATGTCAAGAGAGTAGTTTCCCCGGGCCGGTGGAGCTCGGTTTCGGGGCCGATACGGGCGGGCCGGAGCGCTCCGGCCCCTCTCGGGCGCGACGCAGGGACTCGGACGCGTCGCGGCGCACGGTCATGCGGGGTGCGGGTCCTTCTCGGGGTCGTCATCGGGGGCGTCCTGGCCGGAGGCCCGGACCAGCATGCGTTCACCGGGGCGCCCGAAGATGGACAACACCTCCGCCGGTTCGTCGCCGGTGGAGCCGAACCAGTGCGGCACCTGCGTGTCGAACTCCGCCGCCTCACCAGTCCCGAGGACCAGGTCCTGGTCGCCGAGGATGAGACGCATCCGCCCGGAGAGGACGTAGAGCCACTCGAAACCGTCGTGGGTGCGTGGCGCCGGGTCGGACTGGGTGGTGGGGATGACGATCTTCCACGCCTGGATCCCGCCCGGACGCGTCAGCGGCAACACCGTCCGCCCGTTCACCCGCCGCGGCTTCAGCCGGATGCGCGGGTCACCGACCTCCGGTGCCCCCACCAGGTCATCGAGCGGCACCCGGTAGGTCCGCGCCAGCGGCAACAGGAGCTCCAGGCTGGGTTTGCGCTGCCCCGTCTCGAGCCGCGACAGCGTCGACTTCGACATTCCGGCCAGGCCCGCGGCTTCGGTCAGCGTCAGCCCGCGCTGTTCGCGAACCCTTCGCAGCCGAGAGCCCACCAGGTCCAGCGCGGCCGCGATGCGCCCATCCCCACCCGCCCCGCCAGCCGCCGCACTGCCGGCCGACCCGCCGGTTGCCTCGCTGTGGCTGAGGCTGCTCTCACGTCCAGTCATGACCGGATTGAACCGCCCGTTCCCAGAAACAGCAACAACCGTTGTCGACTGCGAAGGAGCACGTCACTCTCGTTGTCATGAGCACGAACGAGATCCAGAACCCCACCAGCGCTGCTGCTCCCGACGGCCGCGAGTACGACGTAGTCGTCGTCGGCGGCGGCGCAGCCGGACTGTCCGCTGCCCTGGTGCTCGGCCGGGCCCGCCGCCGAGTCGCCGTCGTCGACGCCGGACAGCCCCGCAACGCGCCCGCCGCGCACATGCACGGGTTCCTGGGGTCCGACGGCCTCCCGCCCGCTGAGCTCCTCGCGCGAGGTCGCACCGAAGTCGCCAGCTACGGCGTCGAGCTCGTCGCCGGCGCAGTCACCGCCGTCGCGCCCAGCGAGGGCGCACCGACGTCTACGTCTGCGCGGCGCCGGTTCCAGGTCACCCTGAACGACCGATCCGTCCTCGAGACGCGTGCCGTCCTGGTCACCACCGGCCTGCGGGACGAGGTCCCTGACGTGCCCGGTGTCCGCGAACGGTGGGGACGCGACCTCCTCCACTGTCCGTACTGCCACGGGTACGAGGTCGCCGACCAGCCCATCGGCATCCTCGCCGGCGACCCTGCCACGACCGCCGAGTCACTGGCCCACGCCCACATCGTCCGGCAGTGGTCCGACGACGTCGTCTTCTTCGCCAACGGGGCCACCCTCACCGCAGCCCAGCGCGAAGAGCTCGTTGCCCGCGCCATCGGCATCGTCGACGAGCCCGTCGTCAGCCTGGCTGTCGAGGACGACCACCTCACCGGTGTCGTCATCGCCGGCGGCCGCAACGTGCCCCGCACCGCGGTGTTCGTCCGACCCCGGTTCGTCCCCAACGACAGCCTCCTCGTCGACCTCGGATGCACCGTCCGAGACACCGGCTGGGTCCAGGTGGACGGCACCGGTGCCACCAGCATTCCCGGCGTCTGGGCCGCTGGGAACGCCACGAACCCCCGCGCCCAGGTCATCACCGCCGCCGGCGAGGGGTCCGCTGCCGCCATTGCCATCAACAACAACCTCGTCGACGAGGATCTCCCCATCGCCGTCAGCGACGTCCGGCCCGGCCTCCCGGCCTGACCCGGCCCCGCCTGTCCGGGCCCACGCGAGGCCGGCCCGACAACCACCCGTCCACCGACCCGCCGCTCAGACGGCCGTCGGCTCTACCAAGCACGCCACCACAGGCACCAGACCACACCGAAGGAGCACGACCGTGTCCACCAACGCCGACCCCCATCCCGCCGCCGCCACCGCCACCGCGAAGCCGCCCGTGGGGCCGCCCAACAAGCACCAGCTCGCCGTCATGATCTGGGTCGCGGTCTTCCCGACCCTGACCGTCCTGAACCTGACCATCGGCCCGTGGCTTGCCGACCTCGACCCGGCCCTGCGCACCTTCGTCCTCGCCACCGTCGCGGTCCCGATCGTCATCTACGGCCTGATGCCGCGCCTGCACCGCATCCGCGTCCAGCTCCTCACCCGCCGAGCTGCCTGAGCGCCAGCGGAGTCTGAATGTGGACCCGTCGGACGCGCCACCCATCCCCCGGGCACGCCGACGATGCCGCCGAGTCCCCCATCCGCAGCGCCGCGCACTGCCACCCGAGGCCCACGACGCCCGAACAGGGTGCGGTCCATCAGCCGCGCCACGCGCGGCTCACCGCGCCAGAGACCGCGCTGGGGTGGTTCGTGTGCATCACTTCACCTCCGAACGGAGCACGTTCACGACCGCGACCACCATCGGGACAGCCAGCCACACCAGAGTCGTCACCACCAGGTGCGACCAGCCGTCGCCGCTCAGCTGTCCCCGCAGCAGCGCATCCTGGCTGTACTTCGCATCGAGCCACGGCCGGGCATCAGCGAACCAGTCCTGGCTGAACGCCAGAAACGCCAGCAGGCCCGGCGCGACGAACCCGTACATCATGTAGCCGACGATGGCGCCCGAGCTGCTCCGGATGAGCGCCCCGAGGACGAACCCGACCAGCAGCAGCAGCGTCTGGCCGGCTGCGAAGTAGCCGACGTCGGCCAGCGACTGGTCCCAGACGGTCGGGACGTCGGCCCACGCCGCTCCGACGAGGTTGCCGACCGCCCCGACGGCGAACGCGACCGCAGTTGCCGGGGCCGTGACGAGGACGGCCGCGACGGCCTTGGCCAGCACCACGCGTCCCCGGTGCGGAACGAGGGTGAACGTCGCCAACCCGGAGCGTTGGCTCCACTCCGAGGTCACCGACAGGACCGCGATAATGGGCAGGATGATGGTCATCGGAACGCCGATGGCCAGCGTGAACTGGCTGTAGGCGAGCTCCGAGGTGGGCGACCACGCGATGATGGCGCCCGTGGTGAGGACCGCGGCAAGGCCGAGACTGGCCAGCAGCCACCGACCGGAACGGGTGTCGAAGCTCTTCCGGAGCTCGACCCGCACCAGCCGAGTCAACGGCACCCGCCCTGGGGGCCGGGCGGTGGTACGCCGGGTCGGCGCGGCGTCGGCACTGACCGCGGCACCATCTGCCGCGGCGGAGGACACGTGGATGGTCATGCGACTGCTCCTTGCAAAGCGGCGGCCGGGTGCCGGTCGCGTTGGGTGTCGGCGGTCAGGGTCAGGAACATCTCCTCCAGGCCCGCGCCGTCGGCAGCTCGGAGCTCGGTGAGGGCGACCCCAGCGGTCCACGCGACGTGGCCGACACGCTCGGCGTCTGCGTCCACGCGGAACACCGCAGGTGTCGGCGAACCGGCCACTTCACTGCTGTGGTCGCTGTGGTGGACGAGCCCAGCGCTGGTCAGGGCCTGGGCGAGCGGACCGGGGTGGCGGGTGGCGACGTAGGTGCCGGCACCGGCCAGCAGGTTGTCCTTCGCACCGTCAGCGACCACGTGCCCGTGCCCGATGACGACCAGGTCATCGGCGACGACCTCGATCTCGTGCAGCAGGTGGCTGGACAGGAGGACGGTGGCGCCACGGTCGGCGTAGCCGCGCAGCAGGTCCCGCATCCAGCGGATGCCGGCCGGATCGAGGCCGTTGGCCGGCTCGTCGAGGATCAGGACCTCCGGGTCTCCGAGGAGGGCATGGGCGAGCCCGAGCCGCTGCCGCATCCCCAGCGAGTAGTCCCCCAGCCGCCGGGTCGCCTCGGCTTCGCTGAGCCCGACCGCGCCGAGCACCTCGGCCACCCTGCGGCGGGGTAGGCCCATCGTGGTCTGCGCGATGCTCAGCACCTCCCGACCGGTCCGCCCGGCGTGCTGGGCGGACGCGTCGAGGAGGACACCCACCTCCCTGCCTGGGTTGGGCATGTCCCGGAACCGGCGCCCGAGCACGTGTGCGATGCCGTGGTCGGGTGGGGTGAGACCGACGACGACCCGCAGGGTGGTCGACTTCCCGGCGCCGTTGGGTCCCAGGAACCCGGTGACCCGGCCGGGGCGGGCGGTGAAGGAGACGTCGTCGACGGCGGTGAAGGATCCGTAGGTCTTGGTCACGTGCGCCACGGCAATCATCGCGTCACCGCCGGCTGGCCCGTGCTGCTCTGGACGCTCGCGGAGGGGGTCTTGAAGCCCTTCACGATGAGGTAGATGCCCAGGCCGAGCTCCCAGAAGAACTCCGGTGCGGCCGAGAGCTCCTGCACTGCGCCGCCAGGCTCGATGAGGTGCAGTATGGCTGCGGACCCGGAGGCGACGATGAGCGGGCCGCCGATCAGGCCGAGAATCGCCAGACGGCGCGGCACCAGACCGGTACGGAACATCATCCAGCCGAGGATGCAGCCGTTGCCGACGCCGACGACGAACGCGGGTCCGAGGTTGAAGGTCCACTGCTGCATTGCGAGGAAGGCGTCTCCGACGGCGGCGAGGCCGGCCGCGGACTGGTCGCCGGTGGCTGCGTAGTCCTGCCGAAGCGTGACGACGGTGAGGACTGCCAGGATGCCGACGCCGATGAACACGGACTCCATGACGCGAGCGGTGACGAAGCTGATGGCGAGGTTGGGGTGTCGCCGCTTCATCACGGTGTACATCGCGGTCGCGGTGCCGATGTTGGCGACGATGAGGATGGCCTCGAAGAAGGCACCCCACAGGACGCGCGTGTCCTGCCCGGGGCCAGTGACGTAGTTGCCGTCGAACAGCGGCGGGTAGAACCCGATCTTGGCCGCGATCGAGGTCACGTAGGTCACGACGAACAGCCAGCCGACGATGGTGGCTGTGCGTCGCATCGGGTCCGTGACCTGCTGACGGTCAATGGTGCGGGTGTGCTGGATGGCGGTCATGTGCGTCTCCTGGTGTGTGGGCTCGGGGTGAGCCGGGCGGGATGGGGTTGTCTACGTCGAGGTGTCGGGGTCGATGGGGTCGCCAGGGTCGGTCTGGGTGATCGACAGCAGCGGGAGGCCCAGGTCGCGAAGCTTGTTCAGCAGTCCGTGCAGCGCGGCCTGGTCGGCGACCGGGCCACGGAGGAAGGTGGTGCCGTCGTCGGTGTGGGAGAGGACGAGGTCGTCGAGCCAGGTCGACCAGCGGTTGTCGAGCCGGCCCTGGATGCGGATCTCGTACCAGTCGCCGTGCTGCTCGTGCTGTGTGCTGCTCATGACCAGCAAGGTAGGAACGGCGCTGATGAGCGCGCGTCATCACAGGTGATGAATGCGGTGATGAACTTCCTCGCGGAGAACGTCCCGGGGGCCGGACCTGTCGGGTCGTTGGGTCAGAGGTGGAGCTGGTGGGCGCGTCGCACCGCGGCCCGACGGTTGTTCACGCCGAGCTTGGCGTAGATGTGCTGGGTGTGGGTCCGCACGGTCGGTAGGGACACGCCCAGGTGGCGGGCGATGGCCGGACCGTCGAGGTCCGAGCCGAGAAGTCGGAGGACGTCGAGCTCGCGACCGCTCAGCGGCTCCACCAGCGGCTCCACCCCGCCGGCCGACGGCGAGCGCTCCTCTCGACGTGCGGCTGGTCGCCGGCTTCCGCCGGCGGCAGCCGTCACCGCGTCCATGAAGCGGGCGTCCCCGCGCAGCTGGCCGAGCAGCTCCACTGCGCGGGGTCCCGCGTCCACGAAGGGGCGCACCCAGCCGCCCGGTCGCGTCAGCTCCACGGCCTCCTGCACCCGGGAGAGAGCTTGGTCAGCGCGACCTTTGGCATCCGCAACGACGGCCAGGAGCAGCAGCGCCTCCACGCGGGCGGCGGTCCGTTCTGCCTCCGTCGCGGCAACCTCAAGCCGCACCAACAGCCCGGCTGCCCGGTCGAGGCGATCTGGGTCGCCGGCGGCCCGATGCTCGGCGAGCAGCAAGCGTGCCAGGGTCAGGTGCTCGTACTCGCGCCGGTAGTCCATGTCGTCATCGACGTCCACACCGGCGGCCGCGGCCCAGCTGCGGGCTGCCGCGAGGTCGCCGATCCGGAGGTGCAGTCGTGCCAGGACGGCCGGGACGGGGCGCACGTTGGGTGAGAAGTCGCTGTTGAACAGACGCGAAGCCTCCGAGAGCAGGGCGGCTGCGGCGGTCGTGTCGCCCTCGCTCTCCCGCAGGTGGGCCATCGCGACCCGCCACCGGTAGGGCTGCTGCGGCAACCCGGCAGCCTCACCCAGGTCACCGGCCCGACCCAGGTGCTGTGCTGCTTCCTGGGCGTTGCCTCGTTCCCAAGCCACGCGAGCCAGCGCAGTCCACATGTCCGCCGTCCCTCGAGTCACCCCTCCGCGGGGGTGCCCCGGGTTCCCACCGGGGGCCTCAACCAGATCGAGGGCATGCCCGGCTGCGTCCCGGGCCCCGTCCAGGTTGCCGCGTTGCAGCTCGAGGTCGACCACGGTCACCGTGCAGCCCAGGGCGTCCGAGACGTGCCCCGTCGCCACAAGTCCCCGGGTGGCTGCCTGGTATGCATGCAGAGCCGTGAGCAGGTCCCCGTTCGCCCAGGACGCCAGACCCTTCAGCGCCGACGCGGAGGCCACCGTCAGCTGGTCGCCCGCCGCGGCCCGGGCCAGCGCGGCGTCGGCGTGCGCGAGCGTGGCGGGCACGTCCCCGCCGACCAGCGCCAATCCCGCCCGTTGTGTGGCCACCAGCGCCGGCAACCGCGCCCACTCGACCTCGTCCCGGATGGTCAACGACTCAGGCGGGGACATCAGGGTGCGCTCGAGTGCGTCCAGCCGGTCTTCGACGTCGTCGAAGGTGTTGCTCGCCATCAGCGCGCCCACGAGATTGCTGGCCAGCACCGGGCGTTGCGCCAACACCTCGGGCGGGACGAGTGGCACCCAGCTCCGCAGAAGGCTTTCGACCCGCTGACGGCGCAGTTCCGGGGCGGCCATCTCGATGAGGTCCGCGGCCCGGTCCGAGGCGCCGGCCGCGAAGGCGTGCCGGACAGCCGCCTCCACCTCGCCGGCCGCCTCGTACCAGGCACTCGCCCGCCCATGCAGGTCAGCGACGTCCTCAGGGCGTTCGGCGAGCAGCCTCGCGTTTAGCACGTCCCCGAACAGATGGTGGTAGCGGTACCAACGGCGGTGGTCGTCCAGTGGGACCAGGAGCAGGTTGCGGCGTTCGAACAGCTCCAGCACCGCACTGCCGGGCATGCCGTCGGCTGGTCCGGCGACCGCATCACAGAGCGGGCCGCTCAGGCGGTCCAGGACCGAGGTGTCCAGCAGGAAACGTCGAAGCTGAATGGGCTGCTGGTCGAGCACCTCGTCGACCAGGTAGTCCACGACATACCGGTCGTCCCCGGCGAACGAGTCGATGAACCCCTTCGCATCCTCCCGACCACGCAACGACAAGGCAGCCAGCTGCAACGCTGCCGCCCACCCCTCGGTCCGCGATTCCAACGCCTCCACGTCGCCGGTCGCCAGACCGAGCTCGTGGACACGGTTCAGGTACAGACCGGTCTCCGTGGCGGTGAACCGCAGGTCCGCAGCACGGAACTCGACCAGCTGACCGCGGGCACGCAGACGAGACAGAGGGAGCGCCGGGTCAGCACGCGTGCTGATGACCAGGCGCAGCTGCGAAGGCCGATGCTCCAGCAGCAGCGCGACGCCGTCGCTGACCTGAGGCGTGTCGGCCAGGTGGTAGTCGTCCCAGACCAGGGTCAGCGGATCCGGCCGCACACTCAGCTCGTTGACCAGACCCGCGACCACCTCGTCGAACCGGCCGTTGCCGGCCTCGAGCAGCGTCAGGGCGACGCTCGCACATCCGGGGCTTGCTGCTTCCAGCGCATGCAGTGTGTAGGTCCAGAACCGGGTGCCGTCACCGTCCCGAGCGTCCAGCGACACCCACGCCACCGGGGTAACGTCGTCGAGCGCCGAAGCGACCAGGGTCGTCTTTCCGAACCCCGCCGGAGCCGACACCAGAACCAACGCGGCGTCTTCTGCGCCCCTCAGCGATTCGGTCAGCCGCGGCCGGCGCACCAGCTCCGTCCGGGTGCGCGGGAACGCCATCTTGGTGTGCACCAAGGCGTCAACCATCGCCCATTCCCTCCCAGCGACGACCCTGCGTCGAAAGGCTAGAGGAGCAGCGGGCCTTCCACCTGACCCACACCGATCAAGACCGGCACCCGCCGCCCCTGTCGCCAGCAGTGGCAGCGGGTTCATGCTAGAGCCACGTCGGGTCGTCGACGAGCCCCCGCATGGGCGAACCAGGCAGGCAGGTCGGCGACGACACCCCAGTGCTCGGGCGATCTCTGCGGAGTCACCGTGTCCGGTGCGATGCAACGCAAAGCCGGCCCAGCCGCCGACGAACCTCGCACGCCTGAACGCGTGGGGTGGGGCTTCATCGTCCTGTACGCCGTCTCCTACACCGGCGGGTCCCTGCTCTTCCTCGCCCCGCTCCTGGTGTCCCTGGCTCTCAAGGTGAACGACCTCGTCGGCATCGACGCCGCCCCCCGCAACCTCGCACTGGTCACCGGCGTCGGGTCGCTGCTCGCCATCATCGCCAACCCCCTTTTCGGCCGGCTCAGCGACCGCACCACGTCCAGGGTGGGGATGCGGCGGCCCTGGATGGTGACCGGCGTCGCCGTCGGCGCCGCCGGCACGCTGGTCGTCGCCACGGCCTCGAACATCGCGACCGTGCTCATCGGCTGGTGCGTCTGCCAGGTCTTCTTCAACGCCACCCTGGCCGCCCAGGCAGCCGTGCTGCCCGACCAGGTACCCAGCCAACAACGCGGGCTGGTCTCCGGCCTCCTCGGGCTCAGCGTCCCCGCCGCGTCGGTGGCTGGGACCTACCTGGTGCAGTCGTTCGACTACTCGACCGTCCTGATGTTCACCGTGCCGTGCGCCGTCGGAGGGATCGCGGTGCTTCTCTTCACCTGGCGGCTACCCGACAGACGCCTCGCCCCAGCAGACAAACCGCCGTGGTCGCTGCGTGAACTGGCCGGGACGTTCTACGTCAGTCCGCGCCGCAACCCGGACTTCGCGTGGGCGTTCCTGTCCCGGTTCCTCCTCGTCACCGCCTACGCGTTCCTCGTCACCTACCAGGCCTACTACCTCATCGCCCAGCTCGGCAGCAGTGAGGACGCGGTGCCACGGCAGGTCTACCTCGGCACCGTCACCCAGTCCATTGCCTTGGTAGCAGTCGCACCGGTAGCCGGGCGACTCTCCGACCGCCTGGGCCGTCGGAAAGTCTTCGTGATGAGTGCCGCCGCCACCTACGCGGTGGCCCTGTTCGTCATCGCCGGCGCCAGCACCGTGAGCGGGTATCTGGTCGGGATGGCTATCGGAGGGCTGGGGTTCGGCATGTACATGGCCGTCGACCTCGCGCTTGTCGTTGACGTCCTTTCCGACCCCTCCGCAGCGGCCAAGGACCTCGGCGTCCTCAACATCGCCGGAGCCCTGCCGTTCGCTCTCGCCCCCGCGCTCTCACCCCTCCTGCTTTCAGCGGGGCACGGCAGCTACGCCGTCCTGTACGCCGTTGCCGGAGCCTGCGCACTCGCAGGCGCGGCCGCAGTGGCACCCATCCGACGGGTCAGGTAGGCCTGGGCAAGGCCCTCCAGGCTTCGGATCGGCCCACGGGACTGCATCCAGCCCAGGGGGCTCGACTCGATCGAGACAGGTCTGCCTGCACGGGATCACGGCCTGCCGTGCGCGAACGGCGCCCAAGAGTGCGCCGTCCACGACGATCAGGCGGGCCCCCGGCGATCAGCGCTCGCTCCGACCTAAGTGCGCCATCGAACGAGCCCGCTTCGAGGCCCGCGCGGGCGCGCGCAGTTCCGTGTCAGGGCCAGGCGTGTCGCCGAGATTTGAACCCGGGGCATGCAAGTGCTTTGCGTCTCTGTTCATCCGCCAACGACTTGGGCTCAGTCGTCGATCTCCTCGGCGCACTGTGTCCGCGTACCGGCTGCTCTCGCCGCACTGGACAAGCAGCCCCGAGTCAGACGAAGGCGCTTTCGCCGGTGATGGCCCGCCCTACGATCAGGGTGTTGATCTCTCGGGTGCCCTCGTAGGAGTAGATCGCCTCAGCGTCGGCGACGAAGCGGCCCACGTGGTGCTCGAGCAGGATGCCGTTGCCGCCGAGGACCTCGCGCGCCCAGCCCACGGCCTCGCGCATCCGCACGGTCGCGTGCGCCTTGCACAGCGAGGCGTGCTCGTCCTTGAGCAGGCCGGCATCTTGCAGCTGCGAGGCGCGCACGTTCATGGCCGTGGAGGCGGTGACGTTGCTGAGCATCTTCACGAGCAGGTCCTGCACCATCTGGAACGAGGCGATCGGCCGACCGAACTGCTGGCGGGCCTTGGTGTAGCGCAGTGAATGTTCGAAGGCGCCGCGCGCACATCCAGCCGCCTGCCAGGCAACGCTCATCCGGGTCACGCGCAGCACGTCGGCAGTGGACCGGAAGCTGTCGGCCTGCTGCAGCCGGTTGGCCTCGGGCACGCGGACGTCGTGGAGGTGGATCTCGGCGTTCTGGACGACGCGCAGGGCGATTTTGTCCTCCTGCTTGTCGAAGCTCATCCCCTCGGTGCCCTGCTCGACGACGAAACCTTTGACCTGCTTGTCCTCCTCGTCGCGCGCCCAGATCACGACGAGGTCGGCGAACGCGGCGTTGCCGATCCACTTCTTCTCACCGTTGATGACCCAGTCGTCGCCGTCACGCCGGGCACTGGTGGCGAGACCGGCCGAGATCGCCGAGCCGACGTCGGGCTCGGTCAGGCCGAACGCACCGATCATCTCCATCCGGGCCATCGCGGGCAGCCAGCGCTCGCGCTGCTCGTCGGAGCCGCAAAGGTGGATCGAGCCCATCGCCAAGCCGCCGTGGACGCCCATGAAGGTGGCAATCGACGGGTCGACCCGGCCGAGCTCCATAGCGACCATGCCGTCGACCAAGGCCCCGCGGTTGGGACAGCCGGGTCCGTCGTAGGCCAGGCCGGCGATGCCGAGCTTCGCGATGCCTGGCACCAGGTCGTGCGGGAACGCCGCGCGGGTCCAGTAGTCGTTGATGACCGGCTCGACCTCACGCGTCATGAACGCGCGCACCCTGCTGAGCAGGTCGCGATCCTCGTCGTCGAGCAGCAGCTCGAAGCCGAGGAAGTCCGACATCGGGGAGTCCTCGAGTCCGAGGTGGTCGAGGTCGCTCATCTGGTGTTCTCCTGGTCTCGGTTCATCGGGTCCGGGCTGTCGCCGTCGAGGAATCTGTCGATGATCGGTGCGAGCTCGTCAGCCTCGGTCAGGACGCCGAGGTGTCCGCCCTGGTAGATGTGCAGCTGCGAGTGTGGGATCAGGGCGGCCTGCAACTTCGGGTTGGCGACCGGGATGATCGGGTCGTCGTCACCGCCCATTACCAGCGTCGGCTGCCGCAGGAGGCCCAGGAACGGAAGGCTCGTCCAGCCGGCCATGGAGGCCAGCTGGTAGTAGTAGCCACGCTTGGGACCCGAGCGGGTGGCGCCGTGCAGGAGGGCTGCACCGCGTGCGCCGTCGGTGCGCATCGATCCGCCGTAGATCTCCGACGCCACCTTGGCCGCATAGGCAGGGTCGCGGTGTCGTCGCGGTGTCGCCATGATCTTCAGCACGCGTGGGCGGGCAGGCACCATCAGCGCTCCGGTGCCGGTCGCGACGAGCACCACCCGGCGTACGCGGCGCGGCGCTTGCACGGCCAGCTGTTGCGCAAGCCCGCCGCCCCAGGAGAGACCGAGGACGTCGAAGCGGCGGTGACCCAGCTGGGCCATCAATGCGGTCACCCACGAAGCCAGCCCGGCTATGGGATACGGAAATGGAGGTAGCGCCGAGCCGCCGACGCCGGGTACGTCGAAGCGCACCAGTCCGCGGTCGGGGTGCAACTGGTCGACCAGCGGCTGCAGCGCCTCCAGGCTGGTGCCGATGCCGTTGCAGAGCAGCAGCGGGGGCTTGTCTGTGTGGGAGCCCACACCTGGCCGGACCGAGACGCGAGCGGCGATGCCTCGAACCGTGACGTTGCGGACGTGGTCGTCGGCCCGCGACCGTGCGTGCTCAGCGGTCATGGACGTAGGTGCCGGGGGCCTCGTCCAGCGGCTGGTAGGTGGCGTTCCCGAGCTTGCGCGGCTTGGTGCGCTCCTCACCGCTACGCACCGAGAGCCACTCGACCCAGTCGTCCCACCAGCTGCCCTTGACCTTGACCGCCTGGGTCAGCCACTTCTGGGTGTCCTCGGGGTTGTCGGTGCCCTTCTGTCCGCGACCCGAGGGTGATGTCTGGAAGCTGGCCTTGGGGTTTCCGGGCGGGTTGACCATGGCGGCGATGTGGCCACTTGTGGAGAGCACGAACTTGGTGTCGCCGTTGAAGAGCTGGGTGGTCTGGTAGCAGGACTCCCACTTGCACAGGTGGTCGGCGATCCCGGCTACGACGTAGGAGTCGGTCGTGACCTGGCCGAGGTCGACCTTGGTGCCGAGCATCGTCGCGGCACCCGGCGTCACCAAGGCGTTGCGAATGGCGAGGTCCATGAAGTCGCGGTGCATGGCGGCGCTCATCCGCACCGAGTCGGCGTTCCAGTAGAGGATGTCGAACGCTTTGGGAGCGTGACCCATCAGGTAGTTGTTCACCCAGTAGTTCCAAATCAGGTCGTTGGGCCGCAGCCAGGCGAAGATCTCAGCCAACGTGCGCCCGTCGAGGTAGCCCTTCTCCCGCGAGGCCTGGGTCGAGGCCGCCGCCGCCTTGTGCGAAAGCAGCGCACTGGTGACGCCCGCTTGCTCCTGGTCGAGCACGGTCACTGCCAGGCTGTACGCCGCGACGCGGTGCTGCTCGCCGAGGTCGGCGAGGTGGGCCATCACCATCGAGGCGATCATGCCGCCGGAGCAGATGCCGAAGATCGCGGTCTTGTCCTGCCCGGTGATGTCCTCGCAGGCCTTCATCGCCTCCAGGATCGCCTGTCCGTAGGTGTCCAGGCCCCAGTCGGCGTGACGCACGTCGGGGTTGCGCCAGGAGATGCAGAAGACCTGCTGACCGCTCTGCACGAGGTACTCCACCAGCGAGCGCTGCTCCGCCAGGTCGATCACGTAGTACTTGTTGATCGTCGGCGGCACGATCAGCATCGGCACCGAGCGAACCTTGGGGGTCTGTGGGGTGTACTGGATCAGCTCGAAGACATCGGTGCGCAGCACCACGGCTCCGGGCGTCACCGCTATGTCGCGACCGACCTCGAACGCGTCGGCCTCCACCATCGACGGCACGCGCGGTGCCGTGGCGAAGTCCTGCACGAAACGGCGGCCACCTTCGACGAGGTTGCCACCTCCGGTGTCGATCGTTCGCTTGATCACCTTCGGGTTCAGGAACGGGTTGTTGCTGGGTGCCGCCGCCTCGACCAGGTTGTCGACGATGAAGCGCATCCGCTGGTCGTCCCCCCAGTCCAGGCCGGCGTCGTCGACCAGACCGCGGGCCGCCGCACCGACGGCGAGGTAGCTCTGCAGGGTGCGCTTGAACACCGGGTTCTTGACCCAGGCCTCCTCGCTGAAGCGGCGGTCCTTCTCACCCGGTGCCAGGCGCGAACGGCCCAGGCCGACCCGGGTCAGCTCGTAGGCCAGTCCGGCCGTGCGCCTGGCGACCACCCGGGGGTGACGGACGAGCCCGGCGGTGAACTTGACCCCCGACATTCCCGGGATGAACCGACGGATGGGGCTGGCGCTGGCGTTGGCCAGCAGAAGGTCGAGCGGGGTCGCGAGCGCGGTGCTGGCCGAGAGGTCAGCCGACTCCTGCGTCTCGCCCTCGGCGTCCCTCCGGTGCTCGGCCGTCTGCTCGGGTGCGGCCTCGGGGGAGGCCGCCCTCTTGGCAGCGGCGGAGCTCGAGGAGCCTGTCGACTTCGTTCTCCCAGCACTCTCCTTGGTCCCCGGGGACTTCTTTTTCGGGCCGGTTGACTTCTTGGCCGCGGTCTTCTGAGGACGCACGGGCCCGGCTGCGGTAGTCACTCGGACTCTTCCTTGGGGGCGCTGATCTCGCGCCGCAGGATCTTGCCGGTGGGACCCTTGGGCAGCTCGTCGACGATCCACACGAAACGGGGGTACTTGTAGGCCGCCAACTGCTCCCTAGCGAACGCCTGCAGGTCCTGCGGGCTGACCTTCTCGCCGGGCTTCAGCGCAACGGCGGCACCGATCTCCTCGCCCAGGCTGTCGTCGGGGATGCCGATGACGGCCACCTCGGCGACGGACTCGTGCTCGTAGAGCGCCTCCTCGACCTCGCGGGGATAGACGTTGTAGCCGCCGCGGATGATCAGGTCCTTCTTGCGGTCGACGATGAAGAAGTAGCCGTCTTCGTCGATCTTCGCCAGGTCGCCCGTGTGGAACCAGCCGTCCTTCATCGCCTCGGCCGTGTCCTCCTCGCGCCTCCAGTAGCCCTTCATCACGTTCTCACCCCTGATGACGATCTCGCCGACCTCGCCCTGAGCGACGTCCTCGTCGTCGTCGTCGACGACCTTCATCTCCACACCGCGAACCGCGGTGCCGATGGATCCCGGCTTTCGCTCCTGGCCGGGCCGGTTGAAGGAAGCGACGGGGGAGGTCTCGGAGAGGCCGTAGCCCTCGAGCACGATGCAGTCGAACTTCTTCTCGAAGTTCCTCATCACCTCCACCGGCATCGCCGACCCGCCGGAGATACAGGTGCGCAGGTTCGACATGTCGGCCTTGTCGGCACCCTCGGCGTGCAGCAAGGCGGCGTACATCGTCGGGACCCCCTCGAAGACGGTGACGTGGTCCCGACCCACGATCTCCAACGCCTTCTCGGCATCGAAGCGCGGGATCAGGGTCAAGCACGACCCCTTGAGGATCGATGCGTTGAGGCCGCACGTGAGGCCGAAGACGTGGAAGAGGGGAAGGCAACCCATCACGACGTCCTGCTCTGTCAGCTCGACCAGCGTCTCGGCGCTGGTCGCGGCGTTGGTGCTCATGCTGTGGTGGGTCAGCTCCGCGCCCTTGGGCTGGCCGGTGGTGCCGGACGTGTAGAGGAGCACCACGGTGTCGTCGTCCTCGCAGTCCACCACCTCCTCGTCGGGCTCGTGCTGGCCGAGCACCTCGGCGAAGTCGAGACCGACCTCGACGCACTCGATCCCGACCTGCGAAGCGCCCTTGCCGGCCTCCTCGGCCATGTCCTTCCAGGCGAAGACGATCGAGGCGCCCGAGTCCTCTAGGTAGTACTTCACCTCGCGGCCCTTGAGCAGCGGATTCATCGGCACGACCACAGCACCGACGGCCAGGGCTCCGTAGAACAGCACCGGGAACGGCGGCACGTTCGGCATGACCAGACCGACCCGGTCACCGGACCCCACTCCCTTGGACCTCAGGAGGGCCGCCACGCGCCGGGCACCGTCCTGGAGTTCGGAGTAGGTCAGCACCAGGTCGTCGAGCTTGATCGCGGGGCGGTCCCCGTGCCGCTCGGCGGTCTCGGTGAGGTTGTGGGCGAGGTTGGTCACGGTTTGCCTCCGGCTACATCGTCATGCGGGCCGTGCCGCGCAGGAGAACCCGCTGGGCGACGCGCGACCTCGTCGAGATCGCTGACTCTGCTCGAGTGCGTACCCGTTTTCGAGCCCTGCAACCCACGGCACGAGACGCGAAGCGGATCCGCGAGCTCGCGAGCGAGTGGGTCTGCCCAGAGTCTGGCGCAACCACTCGAGGTTGTGTCGCTCCGCCAACCAGCAAAGATCGCATGTCAGTTGTGCCCAAAGCGCGCCACAAGGCGGGCCCCCAAGGACTGACGACGTCGCTCCGAACCAGGTCAGCGGCTATTTCTCAACAGCGCGACGCATTCGACGTGGTGCGTCATCGGGAAGAGGTCGAAGGCCTCCAGCCGGGTCATCGCGTAGCCGTGCTCCGCGAAGATCGCGACGTCACGGGCCAGGGCCGCCGGGTCGCAGGCGACGTAGGCCACCGCCCGGGGACCGCGACGGACGATCTCCTCCACGACGGTGCGCTTGGCGCCCTCGCGGGGCGGGTCGAGCACGACGAGGTCGACCGGCTCCCCCGGATCCTCGGCCAGGTCCCGGTCCACGGAGCCGCGGCGCGCGGCCGCGCCCGGGAACACCTCGAGGTTCGACGCCGCGTGCTCGGCGGCCACCCGCTCGCCCTCCACTGCGACGACCGATCCGGTAGGCCCGACCGCGTCGGCGAGGAAGACCGAGAACAGCCCGACGCCGGCGTACAGGTCCAGGCACCGCTCGCCCGGTCGCGGCGCCAGGAACCGGAGCACCGCGTCGACCAGCGCCTCGGGAGCACCCGGGTGCACCTGCCAGAACCCGGCCGGGTCGACCTCGAAGTCGTGGCCGCGGACCGACTCCGCCACCGCGACGCCGGCGCCCTCGACGGGGTGGCCGTCGACCAGCACCCGCGCGTCCGGGCGTGCGATCCGGCAGTCGTCGACCGCGACCACCTGGTGGGAACGGTGCTTGTGCAGCCCGATCCGGCCGGACCGGTCGGTGACGAGCTGGACCCGGGTGCGCCAGCGCAGCCCGTCCTGGTCGCCGGGGACCGGCTGCACCTCGACGTCCACGTCGAGGCCCGCGAGCCGGTGCAGCTGCTCGGCCACCACGGCCGACTTCAACCGGCGCTGGGCCGGCAGCGCCACGTGCTGGAAGTCGCAGCCACCGCAGCGCCCGGGGCCGGCGAACGGGCACGGCGGCTCCACGCGGTCCGGCGAGGCCTCGAGCACCTCGACGGCGTCGGCGCGCAGGAACCGCGAGCCCTCCTCGCCCTCGCTGACCCGGGCCAGGACACGTTCTCCCGGAAGGGTGTGCCGCACGAAGAGCACCCGGCCGTCGTGGCGCGCCACGCAGTGGCCGCCGTGCGCGACCGGGCCGACCTCCACCTCGTAGGTCTCGCCGACCAGCGACCGGCCGCGCTGCTTGCGCTGGCGGACCTGCCGGGTCACCGGGCACCCGGCCTGGACGTGGCCCGGGTCACTGCGGACCGTCCGGCGGCTTGCTGATCACGCCGCGACGCAGGTCGCCGGGCCGCGGCTTGGCGAGCTCACGGTCCACGCGCTCCTTGGCCAACGTCGAGGACTGGAGCTGGTAGGGCACCGAGATCACCATCACGCCGGGCATGAACAGCAGCCTGCCCTTGAGCCGCAGCGCGGTCTGGTTGTGCAGCAGCTGCTCCCACCAGCGCCCGACGACGTACTCGGGGATGTAGACGGCGACCACGCCGCGCGGGTTGGCGTCGCGCACCGAGCGGGTGTAGTCGACGATCGGCTTGATGATCTCGCGGTAGGGCGAGTAGAGGACCTTCAGGGGCACGTCGATGCCCCGGTCGTCCCACTCCTCCAGCACCCTGGCCGTCAGCGCCGGGTCGCTGTCGACCATCACGGCCTCGAGCACGTTGGGCCGGGCCGCCTTGGAGTAGGCGAGCGCCCGCATCGTCGGCTTGTGCACCTTGGAGACGAGCACGATCGCGTGCACCCGGGTGGGCAGGACCTGGTCCTCCTCGGCCACGGACAGCTCCGAGGCGACCTTGGCGTAGTGCCGGCTGATGCCCTGCATGATCGCGAAGAAGCACGTCATCGCCAGGATCGTGATCCAGGCTCCGGCGAGGAACTTGGTGATCAGCACGATCACCAGCACCACCGCGGTCATCCCCAGCCCGAACGTGTTGATCGCCCGCGACCGCATCATCGAGCGGCGCGCCGCCGGGTCGGTCTCGGTGCCGAGCAGTCGGGTCCAGTGCCGGATCATCCCGAGCTGGCTGAGGTTGAAGGAGACGAAGACGCCGACGATGTAGAGCTGGATCAGCCGGGTGGTCTGGGCGTCGAAGGCGACGATCAGCACGATCGCCATCACCGCGAGGAAGACGATGCCGTTGCTGTAGGCGAGCCGGTCGCCGCGGGCGCCGAGCTGGCGCGGGGCCAGCCCGTCCTGGGCGAGGATCGAGCCCAGCACCGGGAAGCCGTTGAAGGCGGTGTTCGCGGCCAGCACGAGCACGATGCCGGTCATCACGACGACGAAGTAGAAGCCCGGGGTGAAGTGGTCGAACACCGCGTGAGCGATCTGCGCGATCACGACCCGCTGGTGGTAGTCGGCCGGCAGGGCCGCCCCGGTCGCGGTCCGCAGCCGTTCGATGTCGTCGGGATCGACGTACCGCACGCCCATCTGGTAGGCGAGCACGACGACGCTGACGATCATGGTGACGGCGATCCCGCCGAGCAGCAGCAGCGTGGTCGCGGCGTTGCGGCTCTTGGGCTTGCGGAACGCCGGCACGCCGTTCGAGATCGCCTCGACCCCGGTGAGCGCCGCGCACCCGGAGGAGAACGCCCGGGAGAGCAGGAACACCAGGCCCAGCGTGGTCAGGGGCTGCTCCCAGCCAGGCTGGGGGACGACCTGGAGGTCGGCGCTCTCCGCCATCGGCAGCGAGCCGGTGAGCAGCCGGAACAGTCCCCAGGCGCACATGCCGAGGATCGCGGCCATGAAGAAGTAGGTGGGGAACGCGAAGAACGTGCCGGACTCCCGGACCCCGCGGAGGTTCAGGGCGGCCAGCACGGTCACCGCCACCGACGCGACCAGCACCTCGTGACCGCGCAGCGCCGGCAGCGCGGCGGCCGCGTAGTCCGCCCCCGAGGAGATCGACACCGCCACGGTGAGCACGTAGTCGACCAGCAGCGCGCTGGCCACCGTCATCCCGGCGGTCCGGCCGAGGTTGACCGTGGCCACCTCGTAGTCCCCGCCCCCCGAGGGGTAGGCGTGCACGGTCTGCCGGTAGGACGCCACCACGGTCAGCATCACGAGCGCGACGAGGAGCGCGATCTTCCACGACCAGGAGTACGCCGCCACCCCGGCGACGCCCAGCATGATGAACACCTCGTCGGGGGCGTAGGCCACCGACGACAACGCGTCGCTGGCGAACACCGGCAAGGCGATCCGCTTGGGAAGCAGCGTCTCGCCTAGCTGCGTGCTGCGCAGCTTCTGACCCACCAGGATCCGTTTGGAGACGTCGCGAACACCCACGAGAGGAAAGGCTAGTCCACGGTCGGCCCCCGCTCGGCACGGCCGAGCGCCTCGGCGGCTGCCACCCCTCCCCCCGGTGTAGCGTCTCCCCCGTGCACGTCGTGATCATGGGCTGCGGCCGCGTCGGCTCCGCGCTCGCGCGGAGCCTCGAGGACCGCAACCACACCGTCTCTGTCATCGACAGCAACCCCGACTCCTTCCGGCGCCTGGGGCCCTCGTTCGCGGGCACCAAGGTCACCGGCGTCGGCTTCGACCAGGACGTCCTGGACCGGGCCGGCATCGACCACGCCGACGCGTTCGCGGCGGTCTCCAGCGGCGACAACTCCAACATCATCGCCGCGCGTGTCGCGCGCGAGACGTTCGGCATCCAGAACGTCGTGGCTCGCATCTACGACCCCGGCCGCGCCGAGGTCTACCAGCGGCTGGGCATCACCACGGTGGCCACCGTGAAGTGGACCAGCGACCAGATCCTCCGGCGGCTGCTGCCCGCCGGCGCCGAGCCGGACTTCCGCGACCCCTCCGGCACCATCCGCGTCGACCAGATCTCGGCGCCCGAGATCTGGGTCGGGTCCCGCACCGTCAAGCTCCAGGAGCAGTCCCGCAGCCGGATCGCCTGGATCGACCGTCTGGGCGAGGGCGTGCTGCCCACCCGGGAGAGCGTGATCCAGGAGGGCGACATGCTGCACCTGGTGATGCGCGAGGAGAACGCCGACCACGTGTACGCCGTGCTCAACGAGGGACCGGAGGCCGACTGATGCGTGTCGCCATCGCCGGCGCAGGGGCCGTGGGCCGCTCCGTGGCCCGCGAGCTCATCGCCAACGGGCACCAGGTGCTGCTCATCGACAAGGACCCGGCATCGCTGCGGCCCGAGCGCGTGCCCGACGCCGAGTGGCTGCTCGCCGACTCCTGCGAGCTGTCCTCGCTCGAGGAGTCGCGGATGGAGAGCTGCGACGTGGTCATCGCGGCCACCGGCGACGACAAGGTCAACCTGGTCACCTCGCTGCTGGCCAAGACGGAGTTCGCGGTCCCCCGCACGGTGGCCCGCGTGAACCACCCGAACAACGAGTGGCTCTTCACCGAGGCGTGGGGAGTGGACGTGAACGTCTCGACCCCGCGGATCATGTCCGCCCTGGTCGAGGAGGCCGTCACCGTCGGTGACCTGGTGCGGCTGTTCACCTTCCGCAAGGGCAACGCGAACCTGGTCGAGCTCACGCTCCCCGACGACTCCCCCTACATCGGCAAGCCGTGCGGGCTGATCCCCTGGCCCGACAACTGCGCGATCGTCACGATCCTGCGCGACGGCCAGGTCTACGTGCCGGACGCCGAGCAGCCGATCGAGTCCGGCGACGAGCTGCTGTTCGTGGCCGGCGCCGACTCCGAGGCCGAGCTCCAGTCGCTGCTCGCGCCCGGGCAGCACGCCGCCGGGAGCCCCCCGCCCGACTGATCGCCCAGGCTGGCCGAAGGGTCAGGCTGAGCGGATGCTCAGGCCGGGTCGGCCTGAGCGGCGCCAGGGCCGCCGAGGTCCGGACCGTCGCCGCCGACCGGGGTCCGGTTGCGCGCCAGGAGCCACACCATCCCGCCGAGAGCCGCGAGCTGCAGAGGCCAGCCCATCACGATCTTGCTCAGGGCGAGTGCCGCCACCATCGCCTCGGCGTCCTCGGCCGCGCGCCCCATCAAGTACAGCGGGGCCTGCACCCCCACCCGCAGCACGCACGGGAGCACGAGCATCCAGGTGAGGTTGCCGCAGAGCCGGACCACCCGGGGGTCGCGGTGCCAGGCGGTCGGGTCGCCGGCCACGCTGCCCACCATGAAGCCGACCAGCGGCCAGCGGACCAGGATCGAGAGCACCATCACGACGGCGTACACCGCGTTGTAGATGAGCCCGGGCAGGAAGTAGGCCAGCGCGTTCTCGTCGGCGGAGCCGCCCGACTGGGCGCTGCGCCAAGCGAATAGGGCGCCGATCCCGATGCCGACCAGCGAGTTGACGACGAACTGCACCGTGGACCGCTGCACCAGCCGGATCACCAGCAGCACGAGCGCCGTCGAGACGCTGAGCACGAGCGCCGGCTGCAGCCGGTCCATGGTGAGGAAGGTGATCGTGAAGGCGAGCGTGGGGACGGCGGCCTCGAGCATGCCGCGCCGGCCGCCGAGCGCCTTGGACAGCTGAGCGCGCACGACCGCCTCGACGGTCTCCGCGTCCACGGGGTCCGCGGCGTCGACGAGGTCCGCGACGTCCGCGGGGTCCGCGGCGTCCACAGGGTCAGCGGGGTCGACCGGTTGCCCGTCGGGCGACTCGAACGGCTGCTCGGTCGATCGCTCCTCGGCCATGCTCAACCGGTGCTCGCGAGGGCGCTCATCGACGTCTCACCGGAGCTCGTAGCGGGGGTTGAACATCACCCGCTGCGAGTCCTGGATGCCGATCCGGCCGATCACCTTGATCTGCCGACCGGGCTCGATCCCGGCGATCCGACGGCGCCCGAGCCAGACGACGGTGATCACCCCCGAGCCGTCGTAGAGCTCGGCCTCGAGGGCCGGCACGCCACCGCGCGGCCGCAGCGTCACGGTCCGCAGGCTCCCCTGGATCTCCAGTCGCTGCCGGTCGTGCGCGTCACCGATCGGGCAGCACCCGGCCTTCACCGCGTCACGCTGCAGCTCCTCGGCCTCGGTGTCGCTGCCCTGGGCCCACCGGGTCAGGCCCCGCCGCAGGCGGCCGCCCTTCACCTCTGTCATGACTCCAGCGTAACCAGCCCGCGGGGTCCCCGGCGCCGGAGGGCCGGATCGGTGCCGAACGGCGTCTCAGACCTCGGTCGGGGGCTGGACCAGTCCACCGGGGACGGTCAGCGGCAGCGGCTCACCCGGCGCGTGCGGAGCGGTGCCGCGCCGCACCACGACGTCGCGCAGCGCGGTCTCGATCAGCCCGTCGTCGTCGGGGTCGAGGGCCGGCTTGCCGAACAGCGTGGCGCGCAGCAGCCAGCGCGGGCCGGCGATCCCGAACACCCGCGACGGCTGGCTCCCGGTCCGGCCGTCGGGGGTGCTCACGTTGAGCACCACGCGCAGCTCGGTCCCCCACGGGCCCTCCGCCTCGGTGGCGGTGCCGCCGCGGCGGGTCACCTCGGCCGCGATCTCGCGGCGGACGTCGTCCCAGATGTCGCCGTGGCGCGGCGCGGCGAACGCGCGCAGCTCCAGCGCGCCCTCCTCGTGGGCCAGCACGGCCGCGACCACCTGCTCGCTGCGCTCGTCGACCTGGAGCTGCAGCTCCAGGCCCTCCTGCAGGCGCAGCACCAGGCTGCCGAGGTCCACCACGTTCGGCTCGTCGGGAACGTCCCGCTCGGAGACGTCCCACGGACCCTGGGCACGCGGAGCGGCAGCGGCGTCCCCGACACCCTCGGCGCTCTCGGCGCCTGCCTGCTCGGTGGCCTCGGTCTCCTCGGACCCCTTCCGGCGGAACTTCACGGTGTCTCCTCGATCTGCTGGGCTTCCAGTGTCTGTGCGGGGCGCCCCTCCAGGAAGCCGCCCGTGGAACCGTACCCGCCCGCGCCGCGGACAGAACCCGGCAGGCGGTCCACCTCGACGAACCGGGCCTGCTCCACCTTCTGCACCACCAGCTGCGCGATCCGGTCCCCACGGTCGAGGACGACGGCCTCCCGCGGATCGAGGTTGATCAGCAGCACCTTGATCTCCCCGCGGTAGCCGGCGTCGACGGTCCCGGGCGCGTTGACGATCGACACCCCGAACCGGGCCGCCAGCCCCGAGCGCGGGTGCACCAGGGCGACGTACCCCTCGGGGAGGGCGATCCCCACGCCGGTGGGGACCAGGGCCCGCTCCCCCGGCTCGAGCCGGACTGCGACGGTGGTGGTCAGGTCGGCGCCGGCGTCACCGGGATGCGCGTAGCCGGGCACCGGGACGCCCGGGTCCAGCCGGTGCAGGAGGATCTCGATCACGTCGGCGACCCTACCGACGCCGGCGCCCCGCCCGGGTGCCAGGATGGGGCCGTCCCGCCGCCCGCACCTGCCCGCGCCGGCCCGTACCAGCCCTGAGAGCCCTGACCCCCGTGAGCACGAAGAGTCCGAGCCCTGCCCACGCCGAGAGGCTCCGGGTGCCGCTGCGCTGGTGGGCGTTGCTGACGATGTTCTCCGCCGCCGTCCTGGTCGCGTTCCTGGTGGCCACCCCGCTCTGGCTGGCGTTGTCCGTGGCCGGCGTGCTGTTCGCGTTGATGGCCGCGGTCTTCCTCGGGTACGGCGCCGCGCGGGTCGCCGTGGAGGACGGCACGCTCTACGCCGGACGGGCCCGGATCGGCGTAGAGCACCTCGGCGTCCCGGTCGCCCTGGACGCCCCGGCGAGCCGCCGGCTGGCCGGCCCGGACGCCGACGCCCGCGCCTACCTGCTGCTGCGTGCCTACGTGAAGCGCTCGGTGCTGGTCCCGGTCGAGGACCCGGCGGACCCGACGCCGTACTGGCTGGTCTCGACCCGGCACCCCGACCGGGTCGCCGCGGCGATCCTCGCCGCACGTGAGGCGCACCCGGCTCCCCGTCCCACGGATGGTTGACTGGCCCCGGATCGGGTAGCAGCCTCAGCCGAGGCGGCGTTGCCGCACGAACGATGAGGAGTTGACGTGGCTGGTTCGAAGGTGTGGTCCTTGATGGGGCTCGCGTCCACGGTGGTGGCCACGGTGGTCGCCCGCAAGGCGCTCACCACCACCTGGAAGGTGGCGACCGGCAAGAAGCCGCCGGTCAACGCGGCGCACCCGGATGTGTCCGTCGGCGAGGCGGTCGCCTGGGCGACCGCGAGCGGTGTGGCGGTCGGCCTGGCCCGGATGCTGGCCTCCCGCAAGGCGGCGGAGTACTACCGCAAGTCGACCGGGCACCTGCCGGCCAACCTGGAGGACGTCGAGGTCTGAGCGGCGCCCTCCCGCACGACGCAGAGGAGGCCGGACCCGTCGGGTCCGGCCTCCTTCGTGCGCGACTCACATGCAGTCGCGGCAGATCATCTTCTTCTCGTCCGCGAGCTGGCTGCGGTGGTGCACCAGGAAGCAGCTCATGCAGGTGAACTCGTCGTCCTGGCGCGGCCGCACCTCCACGGCGAGCTCCTCGTGGGAGAGGTCGGCTCCGGGAAGCTCGAACGACTCGGCGGCCTCCGCCTCGTCCTCGTCCACCTTGCCCGAGTTCTTGTCGTGCCGGCGAGCCTTCAGCTCCTCGAGGCTTTCCTCGCCCTGCTCCTCGTCGTTCTTGCGAGGAGCGTCGTAATCAGTTGCCATTGTGCGTCTCCTGGCCCCCGTGTCCTTGTTCTCGTCGGTCACGAAGCCGATGTCTGCCGGCTTCGGTGGGTCTGCGTCGCGAAGTTCGTCGTGAGGCTGCGTGGCGGATTGTGCACCATGAGGCCCCTGTCGTGCACGGCGATCCCATCAGGTGTCGGTCGACGTGCTCGACCGCGAACCGGTCTCCGGCCCGCGGCTCCGCCCCGTCGAGGGTCACACATCGTCCACGCAGCGCTCACAACAGGGGCGGGGTCGGCTCTATTCCCGCGGCACCGCCGGGTCGATCGGGTCGTCCGCTCACCCGGTCAGGCCGACCCGCTCCACGAGTGCGGCGAAGTCGGCGAACCCGTCGGCCGGCGCGGCCACCACCAGCCGCTTGCCACCCACGCCGGTCCCCTGCCACACCCGGGCCCCGGCCTCCTCGGCGACCAGACCGCCCGCGGCGAGGTCCCACTCGTGCAGGCCCTCCTCGACGTAGGCGTCGGTGCGGCCGGCCCCGACGTAGCAGAGGTCGAGGGCCGCGGAGCCGAGGCGGCGTACGTCGCGCACCTCGCCCAGCAGCCGGGCCACCGCCTGCGCCTGCGCCACCCGGGTGGACCGCTCGTAGCTGAAGCCGGTGATCACCAGCCGCTGATCGAGCGGCACCACCGGACGCACCCGGATCGGGGCGCCGTCGAGGAAGGCGCCGCCGCCCCGGGTCGCGGTGAAGCACTCCCCCTTCACGACGTCCAGGACCACCCCGGCGACCACCTGCTCGCCGGCCCTGGCGGCGATGGAGACGGCGTACTGCGGGATGCCGTAGAGGAAGTTGACGGTGCCGTCGATCGGGTCGACGACCCAGGTGACCCCGGTGCTGGAGTCCGAGGACTCCCCCTCCTCGCCGACGAAGCCGTCGCCGGGACGCTCCTCGAGCAGCCGGGCCCGGATCAGCTCCTCGGAACGGTGGTCGACCTCGGTGACCACGTCGGTGGGGCTGGTCTTGGTCGCCGCCACCTCCACGCCCTCGCGGCGCAGCCGCAGCACCTCGGCCGCCGCCTCCCGGGCCACCCGCTCGGCCAGCGCGAGCAGCTGGTCCCGGTCGACGTCGCTCGTCGTCCCCGTCATCCTCAGTCCTGCCCGCACAGCGCGGGGCGGGGTCCGCGGGCGTTGGCGCAGCAGCCGGCCGGGCACACGTCCCACGACGGCGGCTGCGAGCCGACGGCGGGGCGGGCGACGTCCTTGCCCTGCTCGACCGCGGCACGCTCGACCACGAGCTCGCGGACCATGGCGACGAACCGGGGGTCGAGCCCCGCCGTCGCGGCCCGTCCGAACTCCAGCCCGAGCTTCTCCGCGGTCGCCTTGGCCTCGGTGTCGAGGTCGTAGATCACCTCCATGTGGTCGGAGACGAAGCCGATCGGCACCACCACGACCGCCTCCGTGCCCTCGCGGGCCAGCTCCTCCATCCGGTCGTTGACGTCGGGCTCCAGCCACGGGATGTGCGGCGGGCCGGAGCGGGAGCAGTAGACCAGCTCGGAGACGTAGCGGTGCCCGGTCTCCTGCCGCACCCGCTCGACGATCTCCTCCATCACGCTGCGGTGCTGGGAGACGTAGGCGCCGCCGCGCCCGCTCTGGTCGTTCATCAGCGTCGGCACCGAGTGGGTCACGAACAGCAGCCGGGCGTCGTGGCGGACCGCGTCGCTGAGCTCGGCCAGCGCGGTCAGCGTCGCGTCGACGTTGGGCTCCACGAAGCCCGGGTGGTTGTAGTAGTGCCGCAGCTTGTCCAGCCGCGGCGCCCCGGCGCCGACGTCGGCGACCGCGTCGGCGAGGTTCTCGCGGTACTGGCGGCACCCGGAGTAGGAGGAGTACGCGCTGGTGACCAAGCACACGGCCCGCTTGACGCCGTCGGCCTCCATCCGGCGCAGGGTGTCGGCGAGGTAGGGGTCCCAGTTGCGGTTGCCCCAGTAGACCGGGAGGTCGATCCCCGAGGTGCGGAAGTCCTCCTCGATGGCGCCGAGCAGCGCCCGGTTCTGGTCGTTGATCGGGCTGCGGCCGCCGAAGGCGAAGTAGTGCTCGCCGACCTCCTCCAGGCGCTCGCGGGGGATGCCCCGACCCCGGGTGACGTTCTCCAGGAACGGGACGACGTCCTCGGGCTTCTCGGGGCCGCCGAAGGAGACCAGCAGGAACGCGTCGTAGGGCGCAGTGTCGGATGCCATGCGGTCATCTTAGGAAGGCGGGCACAACCCTAGGATTCGCTTCGATGATCTCCACCTACCGGCGCGCGCTGGGGCTGCCCGGCGCGCTCGCCTTCTCCGCCAGCGGCCTGGTCGCCCGGCTGCCCATCTCGATGGTCACGCTGGGCATCGTGCTGCTGGTGAGCACCCGCACGGGCTCCTACTCGTTGGCCGGGTCGGTGTCGGCGGCGTACCTGGTCCCGAACGCGGTGTGCGCGGTGCCGCTCGCACGGCTGGTCGACCGGCGCGGCCAGAGCCGGGTGCTGCTGCCGGCGGTGCTGGTGTTCGGGCTCGGGCTCTCGTTGATGATGACCGCGGTGGAGCTCGGCTGGCCGACGCCGGTGCCGCACCTGTTCGCGGCGGTCTCGGGCGCGGCGATGCCCCAGATCGGCTCCTGCGTGCGGGCCCGCTGGTCGCGGATCGTCCCGGACAAGCGGCTGCTCCAGACGGCGTTCGCGATCGAGGCGGTCGCCGACGAGACCGTCTTCATCGTCGGACCGGCGCTGGTCACCCTGCTGGCCACGCTGCTGCACCCGCTCGCCGGGTTGGGCTGCGCGGTGGTGGCGGCGCTCGCCGGTACGGCGGCCCTGGTCGCGCAGAAGGCCACCGAGCCACCGCCGTCCGGCGCCGGCCACGGCGGCCGGCAGGCAGGCCCGATCGGCTGGTGGGTGATCGGCCCGCTGACCGCGTGCGCGTTCACGCTGGGCATCCTGTTCGGCGGGGCCGAGGTCGCGACGGTCGCCTTCGCCGAGGAGCTGGGCCGCAAGCCGCTGTCCGGATTCCTGCTGGGTGTCTGGGCGCTGGGCAGCCTGCTGGCCGGTCTCGTCGTGGGTGCGGTCCGGCTGCGCGCGGGCAGCGCCGCCCGGTTCCGGTGGGGGCTGCTGAGCCTGGCGCTGCTGATGACGCCGCTGCCGTTCGTGCAGAGTCTGTGGCTGATGACGGTGCTGCTGTTCCTGGCCGGCTTCGCGATCTCGCCGACCTTGATCGCCAGCGTGGCGTGGGTCGAGGAGACGGTGCCGTCCTCGCGGATCACCGAGGGCATCGCGATCACGACCACCGGGCTGGCGGCGGGAGTGGCGCCGGGTGCCGCCGTGGTCGGCGTGGTCATCGACGCCTACGGCGCCTCGGTGAGCTACTGGGTGCCGGCCGCCGCCGGCTTCGTGGGCGCCGCGGTCGCGTTCACGGCGTGGCCGTGGCAGCGGGGTCGGACGGCGGCGCGGCCGGTAGCGCCCAGCGGATCCCCCGGGTGACCACCTCGCCGGCGGCCCGCACCACGGTGGCCTCGGTCACCGGCAGGTAGGGCAGCACCAGCTTGCGCCGGGCCCACCAGGGCAGCAGCCCGACCGCGGCGGCCGACAGGGCGGCGTACGGCGGACGGGCCAGCAGCGGCAGCGGCGGGTTGAGCAGCAGGAACCGCGCGGTCTCCCGGGCCTTGGGGGTGCCGGCCAGCTCGGGGCGGTAGCCGCGCAGCTGCTCGGCCAGCTCGGCCTCGCTGCCGGGCACGTCGAGGGCGCCCAGCGCCTGCGCCACCCGTCCGGACTCGGCGACGTAGGCGTCCCGACCGGCCTGGTCGAGCGGCCGGGCGCCGTAGGTCTGGTGGGCGCGCAGGAAGCTGTCCACCTCCGCGACGTGCACCCAGCGGAGCAGGTGCGGGTCCGAGGCGGCGTACGGGCGACCGTCCGGCGCGACCCCGACCACCGTCTCGTGGACCCGACGGATCGCCGCGACCATCTTCTCCGCGTCCGCTGCCGTGCCGAACGTGGTCACGGCGAGGAAGTGGCTGGTGCGTTGCAGCCGGCCCCAGGCGTCGCCCTTGAAGCCGGAGTGGTCGGCCACGCCGGCCATCGCGAGCGGGTGCAGCGACTGGAGCAGCAGCGCCCGGAGGCCGCCGATGAACATCGAGGCGTCGGCGTGCACCTGGCGGATCGCGCTGTCCTCGGCGAACCAGCGCTCCCCGTCCGCCCCGTGGATCCGGTCGCGCCGGCGGGGTCCCTCGGGGCCGGCCACCCGCTCGAAGAGCCGCTCGCCCACGCTCCGACGGAGCCCCTCGATCACGCCTGTCACCGGTTCGGTCGCCACCTCGTCGAGAGTAGCCAGTCGCCTCCAACGACTGCTCTAGGCTCCAGCCATGGGAGGAAGCCATCACTGGCAGAGCTGGTCCGGGCTGAGCCAGGCACGACCGGCGCGGGTGCTGAGGCCTGCCGACGCCGGCGAGGTGGCCGACGCCGTGGTCGCCGCCCGCCGCAACGGTCTGCGCGTGAAGATGGTCGGCTCCGGCCACTCCTTCACCGACATCGCGGTCACCGACGGGCTGCTGCTGCGCCCGGACCGGCTGACCGGGATCCGCGCGGTCGACCGGGCGGCGATGACGGTGACCGTCGAGGCTGGCACCACGCTGCGCGACCTGAACGCACGGCTGGAGGCGCTCGGGCTGGCCCTGCACAACCTCGGCGACATCGACGCCCAGACCGTGGCCGGGGCGATCTCGACCGGCACGCACGGCGCCGGGGGCCGCTGGGCCTCGCTGTCCGCGCAGGTGGTGGCGGTCGAGCTGGTGCTCGCCGACGGCACCCTGCTGGTCGCCTCGGAGCACGAGGACCCGGACCTGTTCGAGGCGGCCCGGCTCGGCCTCGGCGCGGTCGGGGTGCTGACCGCGGTCACGTTCGCCGTCGAGCCGGCGTTCCTCCTCCAGGCCACCGAGTGGCCGATCGCCTGGTCGGAGATCGTCGACGTGCTCGACGACCTGGCCGCCGAGCACCACCACGTCGACCTGCACTGGTTCCCGCACACCGAGCGGGCGCTGGCCAAGGTCAACGACCGGACCCTGGACGGCGCGGCGCCGCTGTCCCGGGCCCGCGCCTGGTTCGAGGACGACCTGATGGCCAACGGCGCCTTCGGGGCGATCAACCGGGTCGGCAACTCCTCTCCCCGGCTAGTGCCCGCGCTGAACCGGCTGGCGGCGCGCGGGCTCTCCACCCGGGAGTACGTCGACGTCTCGCACCGGGTGCTGGTCAGCGAGCGCCGGGTCCGGTTCAAGGAGATGGAGTACGCCGTCCCGCGCGAGGCGGCGCTCGCGGCGCTCGCCGAGGCCCGGCGGGTGATGGAGCGCGGCGGCTGGCCGGTCAGCTTCCCGGTCGAGATCCGGCCCACCCCGGCCGACGACCTGTGGCTGTCCACCTCGTCGGGGCACGCCTCGGTCTACCTCGCCTTCCACGTCAACGCGGCGACCGACCACACCGGCTACTTCGGGGCGGTCGAGCGCGTGCTGCTCGACCACGGCGGCCGGCCGCACTGGGGCAAGGTGCACACCTGCTCCGCGGAGGCTCTCGCGACGGCGTACCCGAGCTGGGGGCGGTTCCAGGCAGTCCGCGACCGGGTCGACCCCGAACGGGTCTTCGGCAACCCCTACCTCGAGAAGGTGCTCGGCCCATGACACGCAGCGCACGCCCGGTCCCGCAGCGGCCCGGCCCCGGACAGGAGTCCGTCTGGGACTACCCCCGCCCACCCCGGCTGGAGCCGGAGCCGGCCCGCGTCGAGGTCGTGCTCGGCGGCGTCGTCGTGGCGAGCACCACCGCCGCGCTGCGGGTCCTCGAGACCAGCCACCCGCCGACCTACTACCTGCCGGTCGCCGACTTCCTGCCCGGCAGCCTGAGGCCCGCGGACGGCAGCTCGTTCTGCGAGTGGAAGGGCCGCGCGGCCTACCTCGACGTGCTCGGCGGCGACGCGGTGGCCCCGCGCGCGGCCTGGACGTACCCGGACCCGACCCCGGCGTTCGCGGCGCTGCGCGACCACGTGGCGCTCTACCCCGCGGCGATGGACCGGTGCACGGTGGACGGCGAGGTGGTGCGTCCGCAGCCCGGCGGCTTCTACGGCGGCTGGATCACCTCGCGGGTGGTCGGCCCGTTCAAGGGTGAGCCGGGCACGAACGGCTGGTGACCCGCCCGGGACCACCCACGAGCCGCCTTTTCGGCTCGACCGGTGCGTCGTGCGTCAGCCGCGCGCCTCGTGGTGGGCGCGGACGTAGGCGTCGAAGCCCGGCAGGGTGAACCGCAGTCGTCCGTGGCCGGCCGGCTCGATGATCCCCTTGTCGAGCAGCCGGTCCCGGGGCACGCTGATCGCCCGGCTGTCCCGGCCCATCCGGGTGGCGATGACGCTGCGGGCGGCGGCCTCGTGGCCGTCGGCGGCCATGGCGACCATGAACTCCTGCTCCAGGAGCGTCGCGGCGCGCCACCGGGCCCGGTACATCGTCCGCAGCTGCTCGGTGGCCGCCGGCAACCCGGCCGCGACGTGCGCCGCGCCGACCCGGTCGCCGGGCGACGGGGCGGCGGCGTTCCAGGCGGCATGGGCCATCAGCTGCAGGAAGTAGGGGTAGCCGCGGGCCTCGGACTCCACCGCTCTCACCGCGTCCGGGTCCCAGTCGACCTCGAGCATCCGCGCCGGTCCGACCAGCGCCTCCTTCGAGGCGTCGTCGTCCAGCAGGGACAGCGCGACGAACGCGGACCGTTCGCCGAAGGTCGCGGCGCGGGTCAGCTCCTCGGGGGTGGAGGGAAGCCCGGCGCCGATCACCGCGAGCGGGTTCTCGGCGCGGGCACCGTCGAGGTTCTGCAGCGCGTTGAGGAAGGTGGCGGTGTCGGTGCGCAGCGGTGCGTGCAGCTCGTCGAGGAAGACGACCAGGCCGGCGCCGAACCGGCCGCGGACCCGGGTGGCGGCCTCGTGCAGCAGGTCCTCGACCGCGGCGATGGGCGCCGCCGGCGGCGCGACCGCGGCCGGCCGGCTCACCTCGGCGGTCAGCTTGGCGCCGGGCGGGCCGACGGCGAGCGAGATCTTCTCCAGCCGGTCGCTCCAGCGGCCCTGCTGCCTAGCGGGCACCACCTCGGCGGTGGTCAGGGCGCGCGCCACCCGGTTCACCAGCTCGGGCAGGAACGGCTGCCGGCGGCTGCAGGAGACCCAGGCGGTGACGAAGCCGTGCTCGACGGCGTCGCGCTGGCTGTCGCGCAGCAGCGAGGTCTTGCCGACGCCGCGCGGAGCGTGGAAGACCAGCAGCGGGCCGCCGAGCTCCCCGAACGTGTCGACGCGGGACAGGTAGCCCCGGATCCGGTCGGACTCGGGCCCGCGGCCGGCGAGCACCCGCGGCACCTGGCCGGGCGTGTACGGGTTGGGGAGCACCGGCACCTCCGAGATACCTTGTTATACCTCGCCGAAGTATAACGAGATGCGCCGACAGTCCGGCGCACCCTCGAGCTCGGGGCCGACAGCTCAGACGCTGGCGCCGCCCGAGGGGCGCGGCGCCTCCCAGCCCCGCCGGATCGCGAGCAGCCGCCAGCCGAAGCACACCAGCGCCGCGGGACCCGCCACAGCGGCCGTCGGCAGACCCGCCTGCACGCCGACCACCGCCAGTCCCGCGCCGACGAGCGCCGGGGTGGCGTACAGGTCGCCGCGCAGCACGACCGGGACCCGCCCGGCGAGCACGTCGCGGGCGATGCCTCCGCCGATGCCGGTGAGCATGCCCAGCAGCGCGGCCGGGAGCGGCCCGAGCCCGTAGGCCTGCGCCTTGAGCGCGCCGGTCACGCAGAACAGCGCGAGGCCGGCCGCGTCGAACACGGTCACCAGCCGCTCCATCCGCCCCAGCGAGGGATGGAAGCGGAACACCAGCAGGCCGGCCGCGACCGGCACCAGCAGGTAGCGCCAGTCCCGCAGCGACGCCGGCGGCACCGCGCCGATCAGCACGTCGCGCAGGAAGCCGCCCCCCAGGCCGGTGGTGCCCGCCAGCATGATGACGCCGAAGACGTCGAGCTCCTTGCGGACCGCGACCAGTCCGCCGGAGAGCGCGAAGACGAAGATGCCGAGCAGGTCGAGCCCGATCAGCACGCCGGCCACGTCCACGGGGCCCACGGAGCTGTCGAGGAGGGCGGGCACGCAGGTCAGGCTAGGGCACCGGGGGCAAACAGCGGCGGCCGCGCGGCGACGGCTACCGGTGCGCACGACCGGCCTGAAGTAGGCTCACCGGAACGACGACGAGGTAGAGGGAGCACGCGCCCGCGATGAAGGAGCAGGACCTCACACTCGTGGGGCTGACCGAGGACAAGTCCAAGCTCGTCCTGGTCAGCGACTCGGGTGAGGAGTTCACCCTCGCCGTGGACGCCCGGCTCCGGGCCGCCCTCCGCGGTGACCACGCGCAACTAGCCCGACTCGGCCAGCTGGAGATCACCATGGAAAGCGCACTGCGCCCTCGCGACATCCAGGCACGCATCCGTGCCGGAGCCTCCCCGAGGAGGTGGCGCTGGCAGCCCAGACCGACCTGGACCGGGTGATGGGCTACGCCACCCCCGTCCTCGCGGAGCGGGCACACATCGCCGGCCGCGCCCAGGCCGCCTCGGTGCGCCGCAAGGCCGGGGAGGGTCCGGCCCGGCTGCTCGGGGAGGCCGTCGACCAGCACCTGCGCGAGCGCAGCGTCGAGCCCGGTTCGGTCGACTGGGACGCGTGGCGTCGCGAGGACGGCCGCTGGACGGTGGTCGCCGACTTCGAGGCCGGCGACTCCAGCCGGCGCGCGGAGTTCGTCTTCGACGCACCGGGGCGGTACGTCGTCGCCGAGAACGACGAGGCCCGCCGGCTCGTCGGCGAGCCGGTCGCCCCGAAGTCGTCCCGGTCCCGCGCCGGCGAGGGCACCGGCCGCCGGCTCGCCGCGGTGGCGCCGGACGAGGAGCTCCCGCTCGGCGAGGACGCGATCGAGCTGGTCAGCGACGAGCCGGCCGGCTCCCTCGAGACGGCCCAGCAGATCCACCCGGTCGCCGACGGCGCGGAGGCCGGAGCCGCGGAGGCGTCGGGTCGCACCTCCGGGGCCGACGACGAGCCGACCACCGATCTCTCCCCCGCGGCCCGAGCGGTCCGATCGCTCGGCCGCGAGCGTCGACCGTCCGCCGACCGGCCCGACAGGGCTGAGGGCAGCGACCGGGGCGACCCGGGCTCCGGGGCCACCGGCGACGCCGACTGGATCGCCACCCAGGCCAGCGACCGGCCCGCGGGACGCCCGGCCGCCGACCCTGCCGCCGCCCCGGCCGCGGGACAGCAGCCGGACCAGCAGGACGAGGCGGACCAGCAGGACGCGACGGAGTCGTCGGGCCAGCCCGAGAGCCCCGACGCCGGTGCGCGACGGGCGAAGAAGAACCGGCGCGCGTCGGTGCCGAGCTGGGACGAGATCATGTTCGGCGGCGGCAAGCGCGAGTAGCACCCGGAGGCAGGCATGACCGAGCAGCAGCCGTTCCACCTGGTCCGCCGCTACCCCGGCTTCGAGCTGCGGCGCTACCCGAGCACCTCGTCGCCGAGATCACGGTGGAAGGGAGCTTCGAGGGGGCCGGCAACCGGGCGTTCAGGCCGCTCGCCGGCTACCTCGGCGGCCGCAACCGCGGCGGCGCCAAGGTGGCGATGACCGCCCCGGTGGTCCAGGCGGCCTCGCCGGAGCGGATCTCGGCGACCGCTGCGACGGTCCAGCCGGCCGAGGGCACCGGCCGGTACGTCGTCGGCTTCGTCATGCCGGCGGCGTACACCCGCGACAGCCTGCCCGAGCCGACCGACCCGCGGATCCACCTCCGCGTGGTGCCCGAGCAGCACGCCGCGGCGCACCGGTTCTCGGGCCGGTGGTCACGCGGCTCCTACGAGGCGAAGGCGGCACAGCTGCTCAAGGACGTCGCCGAGGCCGGCCTCGAGGTGAGCGGGTCGCTGCGCTTCGCCCGCTTCGACCCGCCCTGGACGCCCTGGTTCCTGCGGCACAACGAGGTTGTCGTCCCGGTCACGGCTCCTGGACAGTCCCCTACCGATCAGTGACACTGTCCGGCACGGGGCGACCGCCCCGATGCCGGCGCCCCCACCGGCCGGCACCCGTTCCCGACCCGGATGGCCGTCATGTCCTACTTCGTCACCGGCGCCACCGGCTTCATCGGTCGGCACCTGGTCCAGGAGCTGCTCGCCAACCGAGACGGCGAGATCTTCGTCCTGGTCCGCGCCGGCTCCCGGCACCGCCTCGACGCCCTGCTGCGCTCCTGGGGCCACCCGAACCGGATCACCCCCGTCGAGGGTGACCTGCGCGAGCCGCTGCTGGGGGTCAGCCCGTCGTGGGTCGCCAAGCACCGGGGCACGATCGACCACTTCTTCCACCTCGCCGCCCTCTACGACATGACCGCCTCCGACGAGCTCAACGAGGCCCTCAACGTCGGCGGCACCCAGGCGGCGCTCGACCTCGCCGGCGCCCTGGAGGCCGGCACCTTCCACCACGTCTCCTCCGTCGCCGCGGCCGGTGACCACCAGGGCACCTTCGACGAGACGATGTTCGACGTCGGCCAGGGCCTGCCCTCGGCGTACCACCGCACCAAGTTCGAGTCCGAGCGGATCGTCCGCGAGGAGTCGCCGGTGCCGTGGCGGATCTACCGGCCCGCGATCGTCGTCGGGCACTCCGAGACCGGCGAGATGGACAAGGTCGACGGTCCCTACTACCTCTTCCCGCTGCTCAAGCGGCTGCGCGACCTGATGCCGTCCTGGGTGCCGATCCTGGGCCTCGACCTGGGCGACACCAACGTGGTGCCGGTGGACTACGTCGCCGCGGCGATGGACCACCTCGCCCACCTGCCCGGTCACGACGGGGAGGCCTTCCACCTCGTCAACCCCGAGCCGCAGCCGACGGTCGAGGTGATCAACACGCTCGCCGCCGCGGCCAAGGCGCCCCAGTTCGTGGTGCCGCTGGACCGCAGCGTCACCGGGCTGCTCCCCGCCGTCCTGCCGCCGGCGCTGCGACCCGGCCGGCTGGCGGGCTCCGCCCTGGGCCTTCCTGCGGTGCAGGCGGCGCTGCGCCAGACGATCGGCCGCGCCGGCATCCCGCCGGAGGTGCTGGGCCACGTGTCGTTCCCGACCCGCTTCGCCTCCCGACGCACCGAGCGGGCGCTCTCCGGCTCCGGGATCTCCTGCCCCGACCTCGAGGGGTACGCCGGCCTGCTCTGGGCCTACTGGGAGGAGCACCTGGACACCAGCACCGCGGAGGACCCCCGGCTCCGCGCCGCCCTGGAGGGGCGCACCGTGGTGATCACCGGCGCCTCCTCCGGCATCGGCAAGGCCACGGCGCTCAAGGTCGCGCAGGCCGGCGGCGTACCGATCCTGGTGGCCCGCGGCAAGGACAAGCTCGAGCAGACCCGGGCGGAGATCGAGGCGGGCGGCGGCACCGCCCACGTCTACGCCTGCGACCTCTCCGACCTGGCCGCGATCGACGCGCTCTGCCGGCAGATCTGCGAGGAGCACGAGGAGGTCGCGTTCGTCGTCAACAACGCCGGCCGGTCGATCCGCCGCTCGTTGGCGCTGAGCCACGACCGGTTCCACGACTTCGAGCGGACGATGGCGCTCAACTACTTCGGCGCCATCCGGCTGGTGATGGGCCTGCTGCCCCGGATGCGGGAGCAGGGCCACGGCCACGTGGTGAACATCAGCTCGATCGGCGTCCAGACCAGCCCGCCCCGGTTCAGCGCCTACGTCGCCTCCAAGGCCGCTCTCGACGCGTGGAGCAACGTGGTCAGCTCCGAGCTCTTCGGCGACGGGATCAGCTTCACCACCATCCACATGCCGCTGGTGAAGACGCCGATGATCGCGCCGACCAAGCTCTACGACAAGTTCCCCACGATCACCCCGGCGCAGGCCGCCGACATGGTGCTCGACGCGCTCGTCGACCAGCCGCACGAGGTCAACACGCTGCTCGGCTCGTTCGGCGCGGTGGCTCACACCGTGGCTCCCAAGACCGCGTTCCGGGTGCTGCACCTGGCCTACCAGGTGTTCCCCGACTCGGCCGCGGCCCGCGCGCACGCCGACGAGCCCGACCAGCCGACCCCGCAGCAGCTGTTGCTGGCCCGGCTGCTCAAGGGCGTTCACTGGTGAGAGCGGCCGGGCACCCCACCCCTGCAGGGGTCCCCGGCCACCAGGTCAACGAGCCGGCGGCCCCGGGGTCACGCGGTCACTCCCCGGTGGCCACCGGTCGGGTCGGGTCGGAGACCCAGGCGCTCCAAGACCCGGCGAACAGCGCGCCCTCGATCCCGATCAGGTGCAGCGCGAACAGGTCATGGGTCGCGGTCACGCCGGAGCCGCAGTAGCTCCCGACCGCCGTCCCCGGCTGCACGCCCACCGCGGCGTACGCCGTCCGCAGCTCCTGCGGCGAGCGGAACCGGGCGGCCGCGGGGTCGTCGTCGGGTCGCAGGTTCGCCTTGGTCGGCACGTTGACCGCTCCCGGGATGTGACCGGCCACCGGGTCGAGCGGCTCGGTCTCGCCGCGGAAGCGCTCCCCGGCGCGGGCGTCGATGAGCACCCCGTCGGCGGCGAGCCGGGCCGCCTGCTCCGGGCCCAGGACCGGGAGATGTCCGGGGTCGGCGCCGAAGTCGCCGGGGGCGACGTCGGCGGGCCCGGTCTCGACCGGACGGCCGTCGCGGTCCCACCACTGCCAGCCGCCGTCCAGCAGGCGGACGTCGGGGTGGCCGTGGTCGCGCAGCAGCCACCAGGCGCGCGCGGCCGAGGTGCCGCCGACGGCGTCGTGGACCACGACCGTCCGGTCGCGGCGGACCCCGGCGCGACGCATCGCGGCCGCGAACCGCTCCGGGTCGGGCAGCGGGTGGCGTCCGCGGCTGCCGTCGCCGACGGGGTCGGAGAGGTCGGCGTCGAGGTCGACGTACGCCGCGCCGGGGACGTGACCGGCCAGGAACTGGTCGTGGCCGTCGCTGCGGCCCAGCGTGTAGCGGACGTCGAGGACGCTCACCTCGCCCAACCGCTCGGCCAGCTCCTCGGCGGAGATCAGTGCGCTCATGGGGGCGAGTATGCCGCTCACGCGAACGGCAGCGGCTCCCCGATCATCGACACCGCCCGGGCGCGGCTGGTGGTGAGCCCGCGCCGGTGGTGCTGGCGGCAGAGCACCTCGTAGCCCACCTCGGCGGTCGCGTCGTCCGGGGCAGCCTCGGCGCCGTCGACGTCACCGACCACGATCACCTCGCCCTCGGTGACCATCACGCCGTTCTCGGTGCGCGCGTTGTGGGTGGCGCGCTTGCCGCACCAGCACAGTGCCTCGACCTGCAGCACGTTCATCCGGTCGGCCAGCTCGACGAGGCGGGCCGAGCCCGGGAAGAGCACGCTGCGGAAGTCGGTGAGGATGCCGAAGGCGAACACGTCGACCTGGAGCTCGTCGACGATGCGGGCGAGCTGCTCGATCTGGGCGGGGGTGTAGAACTGGGCCTCGTCACAGATCAGGTAGTCGATCCGGGCGCCGTGGGTCAGCGCCCCGACCACGTAGTCCCAGAAGTCGAAGTCGGCCGGCACCTCGATCGCGTCGTGCTGCAGCCCCAGCCGGCTGGACAGGGTGGCCGCTCCGGCCCGGTCGTGGCTGGTGAAGATCCGGCCCTGCCGGCCGCGGGCCGCGTGGTTGTGGTTGGTCTGGAGCGCGAGCGTCGACTTGCCGGAGTCCATCGTCCCGGTGAAGAACTGCAGTTCGGCCACGGGGCGTCATCCTGCCATGCGGCCCGGGCCGCTCAGAGGACCAGGACGGGGATCAGCATCTCCGCCGGGGTCAGGGAGCCGTGCAGGCCGACCAGCCGGGCCTCGTAGGGGAACAGCTCGGTGCTGACCACCGCGAAGTCGCCGCGGCAGGCGACCACGACGTCGCCCAGTCGCGGGCGTACGGCGGGCGCGACCGGCCCGAACCATCCCCGGCCGATCGCCTCGTCACGGGTCAGCACCACGGCGAGGTCGCCGATCCGCTCGGACCAGGTGGCGACCACGTCGTCGACCGCGCCGGAGCGGCAGTAGACGTGCCGGAACCGCGCCTCTCCCCCGAGCAGCACCACGCCCTCGGCCAGCTCGGGCTCCTCGGCGACGTCGAGCCGGTTGTCCATCGGGGAGTCCACCATCCCGTGGTCGGCGACCACCAGGATCCGGGTCTGGTCCGGCAGCGTCTCGCGCAGGTGCTCGGCGGCCGCGTCGATCATGACCAGCTGCTGCTCCCACTCGGGCGAGTCCACGCCGTAGCGGTGGCCGGTCCAGTCGAGGTCGCCGTCGTACATGTAGGTCACCGACGGGCTCGTCGCCGAGACCGCCTGGACCGCGGCGATCCGCTCCCCCACACGGTCCACGCCGACGAAGTCGGCGCCGCGGTGCCCGGCCACGGTCAGCCCGGAGCCCTCGAAGCTGCGCTTGTTCACCACCGTGGTCCGGACCCCGGCGGCGGCCAGCCGGGAGAACGCCGTCGTGTGCGGCTGCCACTCGCGCGGGTCGACGTCCTTGCTCCACATCAGCGCGTTGAGCAGCTGGTCGGTGCCGGGGATCCGGCTGCTGAACCCGACGACGCCGTGCGCCCCGGGCGGCAGCGCGGTGCCGAAGGAGGTCAGGCTGGTCGCCGTGGTCGACGGCACGCCGACCGTGGCCGGCTCCCCGAGGTGGGCGTGCAGGAACGGCGCCTCCTCGGGATGGTCGCGCAGCAGCTCGTAGCCCAGACCGTCGACGAGGAAGACCACGTAGGACGACGCCCCGGGGAGCACCAGTCCGTCGTCGCTGATCCGCGGCAGCCCGGCGTCCACGCCGAGCGCGCGCGCCACCGCCGGCAGGACGTCGCCGAGCGAGCGGTCCGCGTAGGCGGGCTCCCGGAACTCCGCGCAGCCGGCCACCGGCTCGGCGAGCGGTCCGCCGGGGGCGGGGGCGGCGTCGGGCAGGCTCATCGGACGGCGGCGCCGCTCCCGGTGCGCGCGGAGAGCTCGTCGGCGAACCCGAGCAGGCCGGCGACGGCGTCCGGGCCCTCGGCGGCCGCGCTCACGCGCAGGGAGAAGTCGTCGGAGCTCACCACGCCGGTGTAGCCGTGGTCGGCGTCGCAGTTCGGGTCGCTGCAGCCGGCCGGCTCCAGGTCGATCCGGCCGATGGCCCCCCAGCCGATCGTGAGCACCGCCTCGTTGGCGCCCGGCGACGGGATCGGGCCGCCGGCGTACGACGCGGGGTTCGCGACCATCCGGTTCACCACGACCGAGCGGATCGCCGCGAGGGCCACCGCCTCGGTGGAGGTGGAGGTGTAGGGCTCGGGGAGCAGGTCGTCGGGGGCGTGCTCGTCGGTGTGCGCGAGGATCAGCCGCGACGGCGTCAGCACCAGCACGGTCATGTGTCGGCGGACCTCGTCGCGCTCGTCGATGGTCGGCTCGTGGTGCACGAGGTACGACGCGACCGGCTCGGACGCCACCGCGGCGTTCACGGCGTCGGCGACCACGTCGGGGTAGTAGCCCGACGACTCGATGGCGGCCCTGAGCTCGGACGTGCGGTCGGTCATGGGGCTCAGTGTGTCACGCCGCGACGTCCGCCCCGTCGGCGGCGAGGCCGTCCTGGGCCGGGGTCAGGTGCCGTCCCAGCCGCACCAGCAGCACGGCGGCCACCGCGGTGCCGCCCACGGTGCAGGCCACCCAGACGTGGGCCAGGTCGTTGCCGATCAGCAGCCCCGCCAGGGCCGGGCCGACGATCATCGCCACCGTCCAGGTCATCCCCTGCAGGGCGTTGTAGCGGCCGCGCAGCTCCTCGACCGCGAGGTCGTTGACGATCGCCGGCGCCAGCGGCGCCCACAGCGTCTCGCCCAGGCCGAAGATGCCGAGCCCGGCCACCACCAGCGCGACGGCGGTCCAGCCGTCGACGGCGTCGGAGGCCGCGATCACCGCCCAGGACAGCGACCAGATGCCGGCGCAGACGGCGAGCATCCGGGTCCGCCGGCGGCCCTTGATCAACCGGAGCGTGACCAGCTGGCCGAGCACGATCGCCGCGGTGTTGGCACCGAAGGCCCAGCCCAGGTAGTGCGCCGGGATGCCCGCGACGTGCACCGCGTACGCCGCGAAGCCGGCCTCGAACTGGGCGTAGCCGAAGGTGACGGCCAGGATCGAGATCGACACCACCCGCAGCAGCGTCCGGTCCTTGAGCACCGTGGACCAGCCCGGCGGCGGGGTCCCCGGGACACCGTCTTCCGCCGGCGCGGCGCCGCGGGAACCGAGGCCGCCGGTGCCGCGCGGCAGCGACAGCACCACCAGGAAGTAGGCCACGTAGGAGGCCGCGTCGATCAGGTACAGCCGCTCGAACGAGGCGGGGTCGGAGGTGCGCACCAGCACCGCGCTGACCACGCCGCCGACGCCGAGGCCCGCGTTGAGCAGCATGAACTGGTAGCCGTAGACCTTCTGGCGCCGGCTCTCGGGCACCAGCCGGGTCAGCATCGCCGTGGCGGCCGGGTAGAGGCCCACCGTGCCCAGGGTGATGAACGCCGCCACCGCCAGCGCGTGCGCGGTCGTCTGCACCAGGGCCAGCGAGGCGACGCCGACGGCCTCGGTGGTGAGACCGACGAGCATCACCGGGCGCGGGCCGACCCGGTCGATGAGCGTGCCGCCGAGGGGCGAGCCGATGAAGCCGAGCAGGCCCATGAAGGCGAACACCAGGCCCACGGTCGCGGTTGGGATGCCGCGGACCTCGGCGAGGTAGACGTAGAGGAACGGCATCGTCAGGCCGCTGCCCAGCGCCGAGAGCGCGATCCCGACGAAGAGCCGCTTCACCAGCGGGTCGACGCCCTCCGGGGGCGCCAGGGTCCGCTGCGGCTCGGCCGGCGGGACCGGCGCGTCGCCGGTCAGGACGACGGTCTCGTTCTGCACCGGACGATTCTCCCTTTCCGGACGAGCCTGACGAAACCGATCAGGTCCCTTGCTCCGTGTGCTTGGTCACCCGGACGGTCGCAAGGCCCGGCGGTGCGGCACGTCGCCGGCCCGCCCGGGACCGGCGCGGATCGGCACGAACCGTCCTATACCGTGGCGTGGTGAGCACCCAGGCCGTCGCGTCGCCCGCCGTCACCGAGGAAGCCCGGCTGCAGGCGCTGGCCGCCCTGCGGGTGCTCGACACCCCTCCCGAGGAGCGCTTCGACCGCCTGGTGCGGCTGGCGCAGCGGATGTTCGACGTGCCCACCGTGCTGGTCACCCTGGTCGACGAGGACCGGCAGTTCCACAAGGCCGAGATCGGCTTCGGACGCGCGGAGATCCCCCGCTCGCAGTCGTTCTGCACCTTCACCATCGACGCCGCCGAGCCGATGGTGGTCAACGACGCGGAGAACGACCCCCGGTTCCGCGAGAACCCGCTGGTGACCGGCGCCGACCACGTCCGGTTCTACGCCGGGCAGCCGCTCACGACCCCTGCCGGGGTCCCGGTCGGCGCGCTCTGCCTGCTGGACAGCAAGCCGCGCGAGATCACCGAGGACCAGCTGTGGATGCTGCGCGAGCTGGCCGACCTGGTCGAGGTCGAGCTCGCGCACACCGACGAGCTGCGCCGCGCCGGCGAGGTGCAGCAGGGGCTGCTCCCCGCCGAGGTCCCGGCGCTGCCCGGCTACACCGTCGCCGGGGTCTGCGTGCCGGCCGCCGCCGTGGGCGGCGACTTCTACGACTGGCACCCCGCGCTCGGTGGCTACCAGTTCGTGGTCGCCGACGTGATGGGCAAGGGGGTGGCCGCGGCGTTGATCGGCGCCGGCGCCCGCGCGGTGCTGCGGGGCACCTCGCAGTTCAACGACCTGTGCACCTCCGTGGACCGGACCGCGGTCGCGCTCGGCCCCGACCTGGACCGGACGTCTTCCTTCGTCACCCTGTTCGCCGCCCGGCTCGACCAGGCGACGCACGAGCTCACCTACGTCGACGCCGGGCACGGCATCGCCGGCGTGGTCCGCGCGGACGGCTCGGCGGAGCGCTTCGAGTCCGAGGGCCTGCCGCTGGGCGTGCCGACCGACTCGCGCCGTCCCGCGGGAACGGTGATGCTGCACCCCGGCGACACCTTCATCTGCCTCAGCGACGGCCTGCTCGATCTCTTCGACTCGATCGAGGAGGCCATCGAGGCCGCGCGGATCACCGTCGTCGACTACCGCACCCCGCGGGCCATCGTGGACACGGTGGAGGGCTACGGCCGCGAGCACCTCGCCAGCGACGACATCACCTGCGTCGTCGTGCAGCGGGACCCGACATGACCTCGGACCACCCCCGCGGACGTCGCGACATGGTAGACAGCAGCACCCGCGCGGCGCCGTACGCCGTGGTGGCCACCCCCGACCGACCGCACGAGGAGCTGGTGCGCTGATGGAGATCGACACGAAGCCGCTGGGAGACCGGTCGGTCGTGCTGCGCCTGGACGGCCGGCTCAACATGGTGGCCGCGCCCCGGCTGAAGACCGCCGTGGAGAGCGCCGTCGACGGGGGCGCGCCCCGGGTCGTCGTCGACCTGAGCGACGTGGCCTTCATGGACTCCTCCGGCCTCGGCGCCCTGATCGCCGCGCTGAAGAGGACCCGGCAGGCCCAGGGCGACCTGCGGATCGCCGGGGTCAACGCCCAGGTGGCCACGGTGCTGAAGCTCACCAACCTGGACCGGGTGCTGCGTCCGTTCCCGACGGTGGAGGCAGCCACCGATGGCTGGTGAGTACTCCGTCAACGGGCTGGCCGTCCCCGAGACCCTCGAGCTGCTGCACCAGCTGCTGGCCGAGGCCCGGGTGGACTACCCCGACCTGAGCGACGTCGACGCCATGCTCATCGAGACCGCCGTCATCGAGATCGCCGGCAACGTGGTGCGGCACGGCCGACCCACCTCGCAGGTCGTCTACGCCTTCACCCTGCGGGTCCTGGAGGACCGGGTGGTCGGGGTGCTGCGGCACTCCGGCGAGCGGGTGCACTGGCTGCCCGACGCGCCGATGCCCGACGACCCGCTGGCCGAGCGCGGCCGCGGGCTGGCGCTGGCCGAGGCCGCGCTCAGCGACCTGCGCTTCGACTTCGAGGGCGGCGAGAACGTCTGGACGATGGTCCGGCTGCGCGAGTCCGCCCCCGCCTGATCCCGTCCGACCCCCTGACCCCGCGTGAACGGGCTCAGCCGGGCAGGGTGTCGCCCGGCAACGTGCTCAGTCGCCGGGTGAACCAGTCCGACCGCGCGTCGGCCACCGGCGCCACCCGGCCGACGGCGTTGAGCACGGTCGCGCCGTCCACGCCGACCAGGACCAGGTTGAGCTCGAGCGAGCTGACCTGGGGCAGGTCGTTCTTGAGCTGCGCGAGCCGCAGCAGCAGGTCCTCGACCGAGGCGACGTCGACCTCCTCGCTGCCGCGGTAGCCGAACAGCAGCGGCGCGGCCTTGATCTCGCGGACCATCTCCGCGGCCTCGCCGCCGTGCATCGGCGGGATCCGGTAGGACCGGTCGCCGAGCAGCTCGGTGGCCGCCCCGGAGACGCCGAAGGAGACGACCGGACCGAACAGCGGGTCCTCGACGCCCCCCACGGTGACCGGCACCCCGGGCGCAGCCACCCGCTGGACGATGAAGCCAGCGGCGGCAGGGTGGTCGATGATCTCGTGCATCGTGCGCCAGGCGTCGCGCATCTCCGCCTCGGTGTCGATGTTGCGCCACACGTGCGCCAGGTCGGGGCGCTGCCGCAGGTGCTCGGCGGTCGCCTTCAGCACGACGTCCCAGCCGAGCTTCTCCCCGGCGGCGACGGCGGCCTCCTCGGACTCCACCTCGAGCCGCTCCCACAGCTCGATGCCGTAGGCGCCGAGCAGCTCGCGCAGCTCCACGAAGGCCAGCTCCCGGCCCTCGGGCGAGTCCATCAGGGCGCCGTTCACAACGGTGCGGGCCCGGGCGAGGTCGACCTCCTCGGCCGGCACCAGGTCGCCCTCCGGCTTGCGGCGCCACTCGGCGTAGTCGACCACCCGGGCCAACGCACGCACGGCAGCCTCCACCGCCGGGTAGGACGGCACCGAGCCCCGGCCGGCGGTGCTGCCGGCCACGTCCGGGACCCGGAGCAGCTCCGGGATGCCCTCGGAGCCGAGGAAGGACGAGACCAGCGGCTTGTCCGACTGCTCGCCCACGGCAGCGAGCACGTGCGCGACCTCGGTGCCGGTGGTGTTCAGCGGCGGGATGAAGACCGCGACCACCGAGTCCACCTCGGGGTCGTCGATCGCGGCGTCGAGGGCCTCCTCGAAGTCCTCCGCAGTGGCCTCCGAGCCCAGCGACACCGGCTCGCGCACCTGCAGCCCGACCGCGGCCGCGGCGTCCGCGGCCAGCAGCCCGAGGGCGTCGGAGTTGCCGACCACCGCGACCCGGCGCCCGCGCGGCAGCGGCTGGTGGGCGACGAGCTGCGCGACGTCGAAGAGCTCGTCGAGGGTGTCCACCTGGATCACGCCTGCCTGCCGGAACATCGCGTCCACCGCGGCCTGCGGCGCCACGCTGGAGCGCACCGCGTGCCCCATCGGCACGCCCTGGGTGGTCCGGCCGGACTTCACCGCGATCACCGGCTTGCGCCGGGAGACCCGCCGCGCGATCCGGCTGAACTTGCGCGGGTTGCCGATCGACTCGAGGTAGAGCAGCACGACCTCGGTGTCGTCGTCCTCCTCCCAGTACTGCAGCAGGTCGTTGCCGGAGACGTCGGCGCGGTTGCCGGCGCTGACGAAGGTGGACAGGCCGAGGCCACGGCGGCCGACCTTCTCGAGGATCGCCACGCCGAGGGCGCCGGACTGGCAGAAGAACCCGGCCCGGCCGCGCGGCGGCATCACCGTCGCGAGCGAGGCGTTGAGCGAGTGCTCGACGGCGGTGTTGATGATGCCGAGCGCGTTGGGGCCGACCAGGCGCAGCCCGTAGCTGCGGGCCAGCCCGACCAGGCGCCGCTGCCGGGCCCGGCCCTCGTCGCCGGTCTCGGCGAAGCCCGAGGAGACCACCACCAGTCCGTGCACGCCCTTGGCGGCGCAGTCGAGGACCACGTCGGCCACCGAGTCCGACGGCACCGCGACCACGGCGATGTCCACCGAGTCCGGGATGTCGCCCACCGAGGCGTAGGCCGGCATCCCGGCGACCGACTCCGCGGCCGGGTTCACGACGTACACCCGGCCCTGGTAGTCGCCGAGCACCAGGTTGCGCACCAGGGTCTGGCCGATGGTGTCCTGACGCCGGGAGGCGCCGATCACCGCGACCGACCGGGCCGCGAAGAACCGCTCGATCGAAGCCGCCTCGGCCCGGTGCTCGCGGGCCTGCATGACGCTGACGGAGGTCTCGGTGGCGTCGATCGGGAACCGGAACCGCATCACGCCGTCCTCGAAGCCGCCCACCACGTGGTAGCCGGCCTCGCGGAAGATCTGGCTCATCCGGTGGTTCTCCGGCAGCACCTCGGCCTCGAACCGGTCCACGCCGCGCTCCCGGCCGGCCTGCGCCAGGTGCTCGAGCAGCAGCTGGGCGATCCCGCGGCCCTGGTGGGCGTCCTGCACGAGGAAGGCCACCTCGGCCACCACCGGCTCGCCCTCCTCGTGGGGCAGGGTGTCGAACCGGCCGACCGCGATGATCTTCTGCGCCACGGTCAGCACGAACGCGACCCGCTCGTGGTGGTCCACGTGGGTGAACCGCTCGACGTCACGCTCGGAGAGCCTGGGCATCGGCGCGAAGAACCTCAGGTACTTCGACTCGGCGGACACCTGCTCGTAGAACTCCACCAGCAGCTCCCGGTCCTCGCCGCTGATCGGGCGGAGGTGCGCCGCCTGGCCGTCGCGCAGCAGCACGTCGGCCTCCCAGTGACGCGGGTACGCCGCTGCCGGTGCGGACTCTGCCGGGAGGGTGCTCACACCGGAGAATCTAGCGGCTGGAGGTGAACCTCACCGACCCGCGGCGTGCCCCCGCCGGACCTGTCCGCGCCACAGGTGACAATGAGCCCCATGGCACCCCGACCGCCCAGGAGCAACAGCACCCTGCCTCCCGACGACTTCGAGGAGCACATCACCGACATCGACGTCGGCGAGGAGATGCGCACCAGCTTCCTGGAGTACGCCTACTCCGTCATCTACAGCCGCGCGCTGCCGGACGCCCGGGACGGCCTTAAGCCGGTGCAGCGCCGGATCCTCTACACGATGGCCGACATGGGCCTGCGTCCCGACCGCGGCCACGTGAAGTCCGCGCGCGTCGTCGGCGAGGTGATGGGCCGGCTGCACCCGCACGGCGACGGCGCGATCTACGACGCGCTGGTGCGGATGGTGCAGCCGTGGTCGCTGCGGGTGCCGCTCATCGACGGCCACGGCAACTTCGGCTCCCCCGACGACCCGCCCGCCGCGATGCGCTACACCGAGTGCCGGATGGCCCCCGGGGCGGTGGCGATGACCACCTCGATCGACGAGGACACCGTCGACTTCAAGCCCAACTACGACAGCCGCGAGCTCGAGCCGAGCGTCCTCCCGGCGGCGCTGCCGAACCTGATCGTGAACGGCGCCTCCGGCATCGCGGTCGGGATGGCGACCAACATCGCCCCGCACAACCTGGTCGAGGTGGTCCAGGCGCTGCGGCACCTGGTCACGCACCCGAAGGCGTCCCTCGAGGACCTGATGCGCTTCATCCCGGGGCCCGACCTGCCCACCGGCGGCAAGATCGTCGGCCTCGACGGGGTCCGCGACGCCTACGAGACCGGCCGCGGCACGTTCCGGATGCGGGCCACCGCCCGCGTGGAGAGCGTGACGTCCCGGCGCAAGGGCATCGTGGTCACCGAGCTGCCCTACGGCGTCGGCCCGGAGCGGGTCATCGAGCGGATCAAGAGCCTCGTGCAGGGCAAGAAGCTCCAGGGCATCTCCGACGTGAAGGACCTCACCGACCGGCACAAGGGCCTGCGGCTGGTGATCGAGGTCAAGAACGGCTTCCACCCCGAGGCGCTCCTCGAGCAGCTCTACAAGCTGACCCCGATGGAGGACACCTTCGGCATCAACGCGGTGGCGCTCGTCGACGGTCAGCCCCGCACCCTCGGGCTCAAGGAGCTGCTGGAGGTCTACCTCGGCCACCGCTTCGACGTCGTACGCCGGCGCTCGGTGTTCCGCCGCGGCAAGGCCGCCGACGAGCTGCACCTCGTCCAGGGCCTGCTCATCGCGATCCTCGACATCGACGAGGTCATCCAGCTGATCCGCACCAGCGACAACGCCTCGATCGCCAAGGAGCGGCTGATCCAGGTCTTCGACCTCAGCGACCTGCAGGCGACGTACATCCTCGACATGGCGCTGCGCCGGCTCACGAAGTTCTCCCAGATCGAGCTGGACAAGCGCCGGGAGGAGCTCGTGGCGACGATCGCGGCGCTCGACGAGATCCTCGGCGACGACGCCCGGCTGCGGAAGGTGGTGTCCGACGAGCTGGCCGAGGTCGCCAAGACCTACGGCACCCCCCGCCGCACCGTGCTGCTCGCCTCTGCCGGACAGACCGTCTCGGCCGCCGTCCCGCTCGAGGTGGCCGACGACCCCTGCCTCGTCTACCTCTCCTCCTCCGGGCTGCTGGCCCGCACCTCCGACGTGGAGGCGCCCGGGGAGGGCGGCGACCGCACCAAGCACGACGTGCTGGTGGCCGCGGTGCGGACCACCGCCCGCGGCCAGGTGGGCGTGCTCACCAGCCAGGGCCGGCTCGTCAAGCTCGACGTGCTCGACCTGCCGACGCTGCCGGCCACCGCCAACGCCCCACACCTGCAGGGCGGAGCCCCGCTCAGCGAGTTCCTCCCCCTGGACCCGGACGAACGGGCGCTCGGCCTGTGCGCTTTGACCGAGGACGGACCCGGCCTCGCGCTGGGCACCCGCGACGGCGTGGTCAAGCGGGTGAACCCGGAGCTGCTAGCCAACAAGGACTCCTGGGAGGTGATCCGGCTGGCCGACGGCGACGAGGTCGTCGGCGCGGTGCCGCTGCGCACCGGTGACGAGGAGCTGTGCTTCGTCAGCAGCGACGCCCAGCTGCTGCACTTCCCCGCCGGCGGGGTGCGGCCGCAGGGCCGTTCCGGTGGCGGCATCGCCGGCATCCGGCTCGCCGCCGGGCAGCGGGTGGTCTGGTTCGGCGCGCTGGCGCCCGAGGAGGACGCGGTGCTGGTCACCGCCTCCGGCGCGAGCAGCGCGCTGCCGGGCACCGAGCCGGGCTCGGTCAAGGTCACGCCCTTCAGCGAGTACCCACCCAAGGGCCGCGGCACCGGCGGAGTGCGCTGCCACCGCTTCCTCAAGGGCGAGGACACCCTGGTGCTGGCCTGGGCCGGCCGCGGCCCGGCCCGCGCGGCCGCAGCCAGCGGCGCCGCCGTCGACCTGCCGGAGGCGACCGGACGTCGGGACGGCTCCGGCGTGCCCGCCGCGCAGCCGATCCTGGCCGTCGCCGGCCCGGTCGGCACCCTGCTGGCTCCCTGACCCTCCGCTGTCCGACCCGCCGGGTCAGGCTCGGCATGAAAGGCTTCGCCCATGACGCTCCTCCCGCGCACCGGGACGGCTGCCGCCCTCCGCGCGCGCCCGCACTCCCGCTCCCGCGTCGCCCTCGCCCTGCTCGGCGTGCTGCTGGCGGCCCCGCTCGCCGCCTGCTCGGGCAGCCAGGCGCAGGCACAGAGTCCCGAGGAGACCTTGGCCTCCGCCAAGGCCGCGCTCGACGAGACCTCGGGGGTGCGGCTCTCGCTGCAGGTCGACAACCTGCCCCGCGGCGTCAACGGCCTGGTCAGCGCCGAGGGCGTCGCCACCCACGACCCGGCTTTCGACGGCACGATCAAGGTGGCCGCCGCGGTGACCGCCGACGCGGCCGTGATCGCCGTCGACGGCAAGGTCTACGCGATGCTGCCGTTCACCCAGAAGTACGTCGAGATCGACCCTTCGGACTACTCCGCCCCGGACCCGGCCGACCTGATGTCCACCGAGGACGGCCTCTCCTCGCTGCTCACCTCGGCCGAGGACGTCGAGCAGGGCAACGAGGTCCGCGACGGCGAGGACGTGCTGACCACCTACACCGGCACGCTCGCCGGTGACCTGGTCGCGGCGATCATCCCGACGGCCTCCCCGGACGGCCAGTTCGACGTGACCTTCACCCTCGACGACTCCGACCGGGTCACCGAGATCCTCATGACCGGGCCGTTCTATCCCGCGGCCGCCGACGTCAGCTACACCGTGGACCTCGAGGACTACGGCGTGAAGAAGGAGATCACCGCTCCGTGAGCGACCACGGCGCCCCCGCGGCACCACCGCCGGCGGGGCAGCCGGCCCCGCGGGCGGTCCCGGCCGACGCCCGGGCGCTGCTGGCGCTGGCCGCCGTCTCGGTCGGGTTCGCCGCCGCCGACACCTACGTCGTGGTGCTCGCGCTGCCCGACATGATGGCCGGCTCCGGCCTCGGGATCGACGAGCTGCAGCGGGCCGCCCCGATCATCTCCGGCTTCCTGCTCGGCTACGTCGCGGTGCTCCCCCTGATCGGGCGGATCGCGGACCTGCGCGGCCGGCTGCCGGTGCTCGTCGGCTCGCTGGTCGTCTTCGCCCTCGGCTCGCTGGTCACCGCAGCCGCCTACGACCTGCCCAGCATGGTCTCCGGCCGGTTCCTGCAAGGGGTCGGCGGCGGTGGCCTGGTGCCGGCGACGCTGGCGCTGGTGGCCGACCTCTACCCGCCGCACCGGCGCGGCGTGCCGCTCGGGGTGGTCGGCGCGGTGCAGGAGGTGGGCAGCGTGCTCGGGCCGCTGTACGGCGCGGTGGTGCTCGCGGTCGCTCCGTGGCAGGGCATCTTCGCGCTGAACGCCCTGGTCGCCGGGGCCCTGGTCGTGGCGCTGCTGGTGCTCCGCCGCCGCGCGGGCGGCCGGCCGGGGCGCGCCGGCCGGTTGGGAACCCTCCCCGAATCCAAATCCGAATCCGAAACCGGCACCGGCACGGGCGGTGCCGCCCGCGCGGCGGCCGGACCGGAGGCGCCGGGGCCGACCGACTGGCCCGGGCTCGTGCTGGCCGGAGCGACGCTGCTGGCGCTGCTGCTGGTGCTGCTCGAGCCGGCGCCACTGGCCACGGACGTCACGCTCGGGCTGGCCTTCGTCCCGGCCGTCGGCGACTCCCGGTGGACCACGCCGCTGGCGCTGACCCTGCTCGTGCTCGCCGGGGCGTTGCTGGCCCGCTGCCTGCTCGCGGCGCACCCGGTGCTCGACGTACGCCGCTGGCGCAGGCTGGCCGCCGCCACCGACGTACCCGGGGCGTTGCTGCTGGCGCTGGCGCTGGCCGGGGTGATCCTGGCCTTCGCGACCGCCGATCCGCAGGTCGCGGTGTTCTCCCCGCCGGGCCCTGGCTGCTGGCCCTCGCCGCCCTCGCCGCGGTCGCGTTCGGGTGGCGCAACCACACCAGCCGGCATCCGCTCGTTCCCCACGGGGCCCTGCGCCGGCCCGCGGCCTGGGGCGCGCTGGTGGTCAGCTTCCTGGTCGGCGCCGCGCTGATCGCGGCGCTGGTCGACGTCCCGCTGTTCGCCCGCGTCACCGTCTACCCCGACTCCCAGCTCGACGCCGCGCTGGTGCTGGTGCGGCTGCTCGTCGCGCTGCCGGTGGGGGCGCTGCTCGGAGGGACGCTGGTGCGCCGGCTCTCGCCCGGGCCGGTGACCGCCGCGGGGATGGTGCTCGCCGCGTGCGGCTTCGTGTGGATGTCTCAGTGGGGCCTGACCAGCCTCGAGCACCCGCTCAGCACGGTGCCGCTGGTGATGACCGGCCTCGGCTTCGGACTGGCCCTGGCCCCGGTGAACGCCGCGCTGCTCGCGTCGACCGCCGACCAGGTGCACGGCGTGGCCAGCGCGCTGCTGGTGGTGGCCCGGATGGTGGGGATGCTGGTCGGCATCAGTGCGCTGACCACGATCGGCCTGCGGCGCTACTACGCGGTGCAGATCGGCCTGCCGTCCCCGACAGAGGTGTGCAGCACCAGCACCCAGTGCGCGGACTACACCCGGTTGCTCAAGGAGGCCGGGCTGGCCCAGCTGCAGACCGTCTTCGTCGGCGCGGCCGTCTGCGCGGTCCTCGCGGCCGTGGTCGCGCTGTGGGTCTTCCGCGACTCGCTGGTCGCCGACCGGTCCGTCACCGACGACGTGGCGGTGCCGCGGTGAGCGGCGCGCCGCGGTGCAGCGACGGCTCTGCCGCCGCCGGCGAGCAGCTGGCCGGCTCCGCCCCGCTGGCGCGTGCCTGGGTCGGGCTCGAGCAGGACGGCCCGTGGGGGGCCAAGGCGTTCACCGCGAGCCACCTCGACCCCAATCTCGGAGCGCTCATCGAGGCGCGGGCAGCGGCCCACGACGTACGTCCGGTGCTGCTGCGCCGGCCAGGGCGGCACGCGGACCCTGCGGACACTCCTCGTCCGGCGGCCACGGCTCTCCCCGGACGGCCGCGGCACGTGCTGGTCGCGCACACGGCGCCCGGCCGTACCTGGCTGCTCGAGGGCACGGTCGCCGACCCGGCCGAGGTGGGCGCACTCGACTGGGCGGCCGCCGCTGCCGGAGACGCCGACGCCGTACGCCGGTCGCTGCCCGGCCTCTCGGCGGTGCACCGGCCACTTCTGCTGGTCTGCACCAACGGCACCCGCGACCTCTGCTGCGCGGTGACCGGACGCCCGCTGGCGCTCGGTCTGGCCGGCGCGCGGCCCGGCCAGGTCTGGGAGGTCACGCACACCTCCGGCCACCGGTTCGCACCGACGGCGGTGCTGCTGCCGGCGGGGACCCTGCATGGCCGGCTCGACGTCCAAGCGGCCGGCGCCCTACTGGATGCGGCGGCGAGCGGCCGCACCGTGCTGGACGACGGGCACCGCGGCCGGTCGAGCTGGCCCCCGCCCGGGCAGGTCGCCGAGCTCGCCGTACGCCGCCGGCTGGGCGAGACCGGCCTCGACGCGCTCGACGTCCTCGAGGTCGCCGAGCAGGGCGAGCACGCATGGCGGTGCACCGTCAGCGGCCCCGACGGCGGCCGGTTCCGGGTCGAGGTGCGCTCCGAGGCCGACGGTGCGGTGCGGGCCGAGTCCTGCGGCAAGGCGGCGGTGCCGCTGCGGCGCTGGCACGCCGAGGTGCACACCTCGTGACACGAGGTGAGACCTCGATCGTCGCGCCTCCCCGGACTTGGTAAGTTGCGAGTCGTGACTGATGCGTTCGACGACCTCCTCAGCGCCAACCGCCACTTCGCGGAGAACTTCTCGCTCAGCGGCTTCGACGGAGTGGCCCGCGCCGGTGTCGCGGTGGTCACCTGCATGGACTCGCGGATCGACCCGATGGGGATGATCGGCCTGTCCCCCGGCGATGCCAAGATCTTCCGCAACCCGGGCGGGCGCGTGACCGACGCCGCGCTCGAGGCGCTGATCCTCGGCGTGCACCTGCTCAACGTCGGCCGGATCCTGGTGGTCCCGCACACGCGGTGCGCGATGGCCTCGTCGACGCTCGAGGAGCTGCGCGAGCGGGTCGGCGACTCGGCCGGCCAGGACGCGTCCTGGCAGCACTTCGGGGTGGTGGAGGACCAGCGGGCTGCTCTCGACGAAGACGTCCAGCGGGTCAAGAGCCACCCGCTGATCCCCGGGCACATCGCGGTCGGCGGGTTCCTCTACGACGTCGACACCGGTCTGCTCGAGCCGGTCGTCTGACCGCCGGCTGCTTCTGACGGCCGACGACCCCGGGTGAGGTCCGCGCCGGCACGAACCCGACGTCCGGAGGTCGACCTCGCCGGCAGCGTGCCCGGCAGGCAATGTCCGATCGGCCAGCACGTTCTCTACCTTCCCGGGCCTCGATGTCCGCGACGGCGGTGATCCGCGACACCGATCCGCCGGGCCTTAGCCGCGATCTGTGCCGTCCACGGTGAGGAGACCGGGGCGGCCGAGGGTAGTGACGACGCAGTTCGCCGGGCAGCGCGTCCACGGGAGGCAGACGATCTGCCGACCGCGGTGGCTCGGACAGGCGACTGGAATCGGGGCCGGCCCGAGACAGCAAATACACCGTTCCCACATGGTCCTGAACGGGCGCTGAAAACTGTCGGTGGGTGCCTCTAGCGTGTGGGGTATGGCAGCTGATCTCGAGGATGTGCGGGCGTGGGTGGGGACCCTTGCCGACCTCGGGGGTGGGCTCGGTGATGCCGAGCGGGTCGATCTGATCCGGGCGTTGGAGGAGCTGAAGGGTGCGGCGGCGGCTGCGCAGGCGCGGGTCTCGTGCGAGTTCGACGCCTCGCAGCGGGAGGCGCAGCGGGCGGCCGGGGTGCCGGAGCGGCGGGTGGGTCAGGGGGTGGCCGCGCAGGTCGCGTTGGCCCGGCGGGACTCGCCGCACCGCGGTGACCAGCACCTGGGGACCGCGAAGGCGCTGGTGCGCGAGATGCCGCACACGCTGGGGTTGTTGACCCGCGGGGTGCTCAGCGAGCGGCGGGCCACGTTGCTGGTGCGGGAGACCGCCTACCTCGCGCGTGAGCACCGGGCGGTGATCGACGCCGAGCTGGCCGGGCCGGGCGCGGTCGAGGCGGTGGCGGAGCTGAGCGATCGGGCGTTGGTGGCCGCGGCGCAGCGGATCGCCTACCGGCTGGACCCGCACGCGGTCACCGACCGGGCCCGGCGTGCGGCGTCGCAGCGGTCGGTGACGCTGCGTCCGGCGCCGGACACGATGAGCTACCTGACCGGGCTGCTGCCGGTGGCCCAGGGGGTGGCCTGCTACGCGGTGCTGACCCGGGCCGCCGACACCGCCCGGGCCGCCGGGGACCCGCGGACCCGGGGCCAGGTGATGGCCGACACGCTGGTCGCCGCGCTCGGCGCCCGAGCGACCCACCCCACACCCGCGGCCGGGCCCGCACCCTCACCCGGATCCGCGGCCGCACCCGGATCCGGATCCGGATCCAGCGCCCGGGCGACCCAGCCCGCCCCCGCGGCCGACGCCGGAACTGCCGCGGAGTCCCAGCCCGACCCCCGGCCCGCGACCGTCTCCCCGACGCCGGACCCGGCCGGACCGGCCGGGTCGATCTCCCTGCAGCTGGTGATGACCGACCGCACCCTGCTCCGCGGGGACGACGAGCCCGCGCACCTGGTCGGCTACGGCACGGTCCCGGCCGGCTGGGCACGCGACCTGCTCCGGAGCACCGGGGCCGAGGTGTTCCTGCGCCGCCTCTACACCAGCCCCAGCAGCGGCCGGCTGCTGGCCGCCGACGCGAAGGCCCGCCGGTTCACCGGCGCCCTGCGCGAGGTCCTCATCGCCCGCGACCAGCGCTGCCGCACCCCCTGGTGCGACGCCCCGGTCCGCCACCTCGACCACGCCCGGCCCTGGGAGAGCGGCGGCACGACCTCCACGGTCAACGGCCAGGGCCAGTGCGAGAAGTGCAACTACGCCAAACAGGCCCCCGGCTGGACCGCCGACGGCACCGCCCCACCCGGCGACCGCCACAGCGTGCACACCACCACCCCGACCGGCCACCGCTACCGCTCCCGCGCACCCGCACCCCCCGGCACACCAGCCCTCGCGCCCAGACGGAGCCGCGCGGAGCTCCACTTCAGCGACATCGTCCTGGCCAGCTGACCGTCCGCGTCAACTGACTGGTCTCGCCAGTTGACGCGCAGCGTCAGCCCGCGAGACCCAGCGCCCCAAGCGCCATCTCCTCGAGCATCGCCCGCATCTGCGGCTCCGGAAGCATGGCGCTGTCCGGGGTGGAGTTGAGCAACCCGAAGCACGCATGCGCCCGGGCCCGAGCCACACCGGCGGGGTGGTGCCCGCCAGACCCAAGACAGGAAATCCGGCCCTTGCTGACCATTGGTCGGGTTGAAAGTCGAAGACTGGCTTCAGGAGCCGCTGCGGCCTTGTGGCCGGCACTGTCTGCCGGGAGACAGTGCCGGAAGCGTCGCCGGCCGTCCCAGGCGCCGGACGGTCGTCCCAGACCGTCGGGCAGGTGATCCCGGCCCGGTCACCTCAGAAGTCGAGCTCCTCGTCGCTGAGGTGGCCGCCGTTGGCGACGATGAACTCCTTGCGCGGTGCCACGTCGGAGCCCATCAGCAGCTCGAACACCTCCGCGGCCGCCTCGGCGTCGTCGGCGGTGATCCGGCGCAGGGTGCGGTGCCGCGGGTCCATCGTCGTCTCCGCGAGCTGGTCGGCGTCCATCTCGCCGAGACCCTTGTAGCGCTGGATCGGGTCCTTCCAGCGCACCCCCTTCTTGGTCAGCTCGGCCAACCGGCGCTGCAGCTCCACGTCGGAGTAGGAGTAGAGGTACTTCTCCATCCCCTTCTTCGGGTTCGACAGCTCGATCCGGTGCAGAGGCGGCACCGCGGTGTAGACCCTGCCCTCCTCGATCAGCCCGGGCATGTACTTGAAGAACAGCGTGGCCAGGAGGCAGCGGATGTGCGCACCGTCAGAGTCCGCGTCGGCCATGAAGATGATCCGGCCGTACCGCCGGGAATCGATGTCGAAGGTCCGTCCGGACCCGGCGCCCACCACCTGGATGATCGCGGCGCACTCGGCGTTCTTGAGCATGTCGCCGACCGAGGCCTTCTGGACGTTGAGGATCTTGCCGCGGATCGGCAGCAGCGCTTGGTACTCGGAGTCGCGGGCGAGCTTGGCGGTGCCGAGGGCGGAGTCCCCCTCGACGATGAACAGCTCGCTGCGGTCCATGTCGTTGGAGCGGCAGTCTGCGAGCTTCGAGGGCAGCGCGCTGGACTCCAGGGCGGTCTTGCGACGCTGGGTCTCACGGTGCTGACGGGCGGCGATCCGGGTCCGGGAGGCGTTGGCCACCTTCTCCAGCACGATCTTGGCCTGGGCCTTGTCACCCCGCTTCGTGGAGGTGAGGAACGCCTTCAGCTCCGCGGCGACCACCTTGCGGACGATGTTGCGCGCCGCCGGGGTGCCGAGCACCTCCTTGGTCTGGCCCTCGAACTGCGGCTCGGCCAGCCGGACGGTGACGACGGCGGTGAGCCCCTCGAGCACGTCCTCCTTGATCACGTCGCTCTCCGCGGCCTTCAGCTGCTTGGACGCGCGGAGCACCTCGTTGAAGGTCTTGGTGACGGCCTGCTCGAAGCCGGCGACGTGGGTGCCGCCCTTCGGGGTCGCGATCACGTTGACGAACGAGCGCAGCTCGGTCTCGTAGCCGGTCCCCCACCGCAGCGCCACGTCCACGCCGAGGTCGCGCTCGACGTCCTGCGGGGTCATGTGGCCCTTGTCGTCGAGCAGCGGCACCGTCTCGGTGAACTTGTCGTGCCCCTCCAGGCGCAGGATCTCGCTCACCGGCTCGTCGGTGGCCAGGAACTCGCAGAACTCCGCGATGCCGCCGTCGTGCTTGAAGCGCTCCTCGACCGGCTCGTCACCGCGCAGGTCGCGGATGACCAGCTCGAGGCCGGGCACGATGAAGGAGGTCTGCCGGGCCCGGGTCACCAGCTCGTCGAAGACGAACGTCGCGTCCTTGGTGAAGATCTGGCGGTCCGGCCAGAACCGGATCCGGGTCCCGGTGACGCCCTTCTTGATCCGTGCCCCCTTGCGGGTCAGCCCGGACTGCGCGGTGAACCCCGCCTCGGGGCCCTCGCCGGCGAAGACGCCGGGCACGCCGCGCTGGAACGACATCCCCTGCAGCGCCGGGGACCGCTCGACGTCGACGTCGAGGCGGGCGGAGAGCGCATTCACGACCGAGGCGCCGACGCCGTGCAGACCCCCGGTGGCGTTGTACGAGCCGCCGCCGAACTTGCCGCCCGCGTGCAGCTTGGTGAAGATCACCTCGACGCCGGGCAGCCCGGTCTTGGGCTCCTTGTCCACCGGGATGCCGCGCCCGTCGTCGTGCACCTCGACGGAGCCGTCCCGGTGCAGGGCCACCTCGATCCGCTGGGCGGCGCCCGCCAGAGCCTCGTCCACGCCGTTGTCGATGATCTCCCAGACGCAGTGCATCAACCCGCGGGTGTCGGTGGAGCCGATGTACATCCCGGGACGCTTGCGCACCGCCTCCAGGCCTTCGAGGACCAGCAGGTGGTGGGCGTTGTACGAGTTGTCGATGGCGGACCCTCCGGCGGTGCGGGCTGGCACGGGACTCCTGACGCAGGCGAATGGGGCTCGGGACCCAATCTAGTCGGCGACACGCCGGGCCCCGAGGCGCCACGCCTACCCGGTTTGCGGCCCGCGGAAGGTCACGATGTGGGCACGGTCCTGGCCGACTGGGTTTCACATTCTGTGGATTGGCAACCTAGGGGGTCCAAGCCACGTCAGACTGGAGAACGAACAACGGTGGGAACGGTGTGGGAGAGGTCACCCGGCCAGAGCCGGGGGAAACCCTCCACAGCGGGAAGTGTCAGGCGTGATCGGATGTTGTTCTCGGTGAGACGGGATGCGGTGGGATTGGCCCTCCGCGCTACGTTGAGCAGAACACCAGCAAGGAAACGAGGGCTCAAGTGACCACTGCAGTTGCCACGAGTACGCCGCTCACGGCTGTCGACCGCTGTGACCGTTGCGGTGCGCAGGCCTACCTGCGCGTGGAGCTCGCCGGAGGCGGAGAGCTCCTCTTCTGCGCGCACCACGCCCGCGAGCACGCCGACAAGCTGCGCGAGATCGCCGTCAGCGTGCACGACGAGACCGGCAAGCTCGTCGACCAGCCGACCACGCCCGGGACGCCCTGAGCTACCCCGGACCCCACGACCCACGAGAGCCCCGGCTGATGCCGGGGCTCTCGTCGTTCTCCCTGCCCGCGACATGAAAGGCTGAGCATCGTGACCCCGACCGACTTCTTCGTGGGCCTGGCCATCGCGGTGGGCATCGTCGGCATCGTCGTGCCGGTGCTGCCGGGATCGCTCCTCGTGCTCGCGGCCATCCTGGTGTGGGCGCTGGAGACCGGGTCCGCGTCCGGCTGGACGGTCTTCGCCGTCGCCACCACGCTGCTCGCCGCCGGGGCCGTGGTCAAGTACGCCGTTCCCGGGCGCCGGCTCAAGACCGCGGGCGTGCCGAACCGGACCCTCTGGTTCGGCGCCGCGCTCGGGGTGGTCGGGTTCTTCGTGATCCCCGTCGTGGGCTTGTTCGTGGGCTTCCTGGCCGGGGTCTACCTCGCCGAGCACCAGCGGCTCGGCGCCAGCCTGGCCTGGCCGTCCACCAAGCACGCCCTGCGGGCGGTCGGCCTGTCGCTGCTGATCGAGATGGCGGCGGCACTGCTGGCGGCGCTGGTCTGGTTCGTCGGCGCCCTCGCGGTCTGAGCCCCGATGGCCGTCCTGCTCGCACTGGGCTCTGCGCTCGCCTACGGGTTGTCCGACTTCGTCGGCGGTCTGGTCTCCCGGCGCGCCTCGGCCTGGGCGGTCGCCGTGCTCGGTCAGCTCTCCGCCACTGCCTGCACGGCGCTCGTCGCGCTGCGGGTGGGCGGCTCGCCTGGGACGGACGACCTGGCCTGCGCGCTGCTGGCCGGGGTGGGCAGCGGCGTCGGCACCGGCTTCCTCTACCGCGGCTTCGCGGCAGGCCGCATGAGCGTCGTGGCGCCGGTCTCCGCGGTCGGCGCGGCCGTCGTACCGGTGCTCGTCGGCACCCTGGGCGGCGAGCGCCCGAGCGCCTGGGTCTGGCTCGGAATCCTGCTGGCGCTGCCCGGCATCTGGCTGGTGGCCCGCGAGCCCGACCCGCCCCGGCCGGACCCCGCAGCCACCGCCGTCGGACTGGCCTCCCTGGCTGACGGCCTCACCGACGGCATTCTTGCCGGACTGGGCTTCGGCGTGCTGTTCAGTGCCCTCGGCCAGATCCCCGACTCTGCTGGCTGGTGGCCGTTGACGACCGCGCAGGCGGTCTCGGTGCCAACCGTCGTGCTGCTGGCCGTGGTGCTCCGGGCACCCTGGGTGCCCCGGGGTCGACCGGTGCGGTGGGCGCTGGCCGCCGGCCCCCTCGGAGCGACCGCGACCGGCTGTTTCCTGCTCGCGACGCAGCAGGGCTACCTCACCATCGCCGGGGTGCTGGCCTCGCTCTACCCGGCGACCACGGTGCTGCTCGCCGCGGCGCTCCTGCACGAACGCATCCACAGAGCCCAAGGCGTGGGCCTCGGGCTCTGTGGTGCGGCGATCACGCTGGTGGTCGTCGGCTAGCCGCGAGCCACCCAGGCGGTCCACTCGTGCCGGCTGCCGAGCCAGTCGCGGACCTGGTCGCCATCCGGCTGCTGGCCGCCGGCCCGCACGGCGATCCGGACCTTGCCGGGCCGGTCGAGGCAGGCACGCGCCATCCGGATGTGGGTGGTGTCCGCGGCGTAGTCCAGGCTCATCTGGTAGTCACACTCGACCGGTGTCCCACCGCGGCGCAGGTTCCAGCCCTCCGTGCGGACGAGCATGTAGTCGGTGCCGTCGAAGAGACCGGCGGAGAACGCGTACTCCGGCCCCGGGTCGGTGCGGTCGGTGTCGACGAACACGGTCATCCCGGCGCCGCTGCTGGGCGCTCGCACCAGGTTCTCGTGCTGGACGACGACGCGGACGGCTTTGGCGTTGACCAGCCGCACGCTCTGCAGGTCGACGCCGTGGGCGACGTCGCCCTTCGCGTCGTCGAAGGTGCGCTCGGCGGCGAGCGCAGGGCCGGCGGCGGCCAGGGTGGCGAGGGCGAGAGTGGCGGTCGTGGTGCCGAGCTGCTTGATCACTGGTGTCTCCTGGGCTGGCGGACCTCCCCGTGAGGTCCTCGTGTGCCACCAAGACGCATCCGTGATCCTCGAGGTTGCATCGTCCGTCCGTGCGCCTGTCGCCGGTTGCCGGGCCGGCTCGCACACGAAGGAGTAGATTCATCTTCACCGACGCATCGGACCGTCGCTGAGCCAGGCAGGCAAAGATGACAGCGAACGAACGGCCCCGCACCCCCGGCCGCACTCCCGGCCCCGCCGCCGGACCTCCCGACGCATCCGCGATCGACTTCGTCGACGAGGTCGGCGTCCTGACCGGCACCGGCAAGCACGGCCGTCAGTGGCGGATCACGTCGGTCTACACCGGGTGGCGGCTGGAGTTCCTGGACCCCGGCGACGAGCGCCGGACGTACGCCGGCACGCACCCCACCCTGCTGGCCGCCAAGGCAGAGGCGGACCGCTGAGGGACCGCCGGCCTCAGTCCAGGTAGTCGCGCAGGACCTGGGAGCGGGACGGGTGACGCAGCTTCGACATGGTCTTGGACTCGATCTGCCGGATCCGCTCGCGGGTCACGCCGTAGACCTTGCCGATCTCGTCCAGCGTCTTCGGCTGGCCGTCGGTCAGCCCGAACCGCATCGACACCACGCCGGCCTCGCGCTCCGACAGGGTGTCGAGCACCGCGTGGAGCTGCTCCTGCAGCAGCGTGAACGACACCGCGTCCGCGGGCACGATCGCCTCGGAGTCCTCGATCAGGTCGCCGAACTCCGAGTCGCCGTCCTCGCCGAGGGGCGTGTGCAGGGAGATCGGCTCGCGGCCGTACTTCTGGACCTCGATGACCTTCTCCGGGGTCATGTCGAGCTCCTTGGCGAGCTCCTCCGGAGTGGGCTCGCGCCCCAGGTCCTGGAGCATCTGCCGCTGCACGCGGGCGAGCTTGTTGATCACCTCGACCATGTGGACCGGGATCCGGATGGTGCGGGCCTGGTCGGCCATCGCCCGGGTGATCGCCTGGCGGATCCACCAGGTGGCGTAGGTGGAGAACTTGTAGCCCTTGGTGTAGTCGAACTTCTCGACCGCACGGATCAGACCGAGGTTGCCCTCCTGGATCAGGTCCAGGAAGAGCATGCCGCGTCCGGTGTAGCGCTTGGCCAGCGAGACCACCAGCCGCAGGTTGGCCTCGAGCAGGTGGTTCTTGGCGCGGCGGCCGTCCTCGGCGATCCACTCGAGCTCGTCGAGGATCTTCGCGGAGATCTTGCCGCCCTTGGCGAGCTTCTCCTCCGAGAACAGGCCGGCCTCGATGCGCTTGGCGAGCTCGACCTCCATCTCGGCGTTGAGCAGCGGGACCTTGCCGATCTGCTTGAGGTAGTCCTTGACCGGGTCGGCGGTCGCGCCGGCGACCATCACCTGCTGCTCGGGCTCGTCGGACTCGTCGGTGGAGGAGACGACGAAGCCGGCGTTCGCGGCCTCCTTCTCGTCCTCCTTCAGCGACGGGTCCACCGCGAGGTCCTTCTCGAACTCCTCGTCCGGGACGTCGGGCAGGACCTTCTTGCCGTCGGGGCCGACGACCAGCGCCGCCGCGACCGCGACGCCGTCGACGGTCTCGGGAGCGGCCTTCTTCGCGGCGGCCCGCTTGGCGGGGGCCTTCTTCGCGGCGGGCTCGGTGGCCTCGGCCGGTTCGGCCTTCTTCGCGGGTGCCTTCTTGGCCGGGGCCTTGGCCGCCTTGGTGGCCGCCTTCACGGTCGTACGACCGGTGGCGGCAGCCGCAACACGCTTCTTGCTCTTGCTGTCCTCTGCAGAGACCACGACCGAGATGCCCTCCTCACTGAGATGGCGCAGCAGCGCCTTCAGGTGCGCCGGGGTGTGCACGGCGGCGTCCGTGGCGGACCGCAACGCGTCTGCCGTCACGTGCCCGGAGGCTCGGCCTCGGTCGACCAACGCTTCGATGTCGGGGTGTGCCAGGACATCTGCGGGGAGCTTGCGGGACGCGCTCGTCGACACGAACTACCTCTCGTACAGCGATTGTCGGGCGCGGCAAAGCCCGGTGTCGTCAAGAGCCGCTCTCTTCATTGTGACACGTTTACCCACCTGTCCAAAGGCGCACCCCGTCGCACAGGGGCGAGTGGGGACGGTTCGCGCGCCCCGTCAGGAGCGAGCGGCGGCCTTCTGCTCCTTCTTGAAGGAGCGCACCTTCTCGAGCGAGACGACGTCGACCACGTCGGCCACCGACCGGTAGCAGCCGTCCTCCGAGTAGCTCCCCGCGGCCGTCTCCCAGCCGTCGGGACGCACTCCGAGCTGCTTGGCGAGCAGCGCCACGAAGATCTGCGCCTTCTGCTTGCCGAAGCCGGGAAGGGCCTGCACCCGGCGCAGCAGCTCGCGGCCGGTGGTCGCCTCCTCCCACAGCCGCTCCGTGCGGCCGCCGTACTCCTCGGTGACGAGGGCGGCCAGCTCCTGCAGGCGGGCCGCCATAGATCCCGGGAACCGGTGCACCGCCGGTGGCGTCGCGCACAGCGCCGCGAACTCCTCGGGGTCGGCGGCAGCGATGTCGGCCGGATCGATTGACCCGAACCGCTCCAGCACCTTCGCCGGGCCGGCGAAGGCACGCTCCATCGGGAACTGCTGGTCGAGCATCATCGCCGCGAGCAGCGCGAAGGAAGACTCGTCCAGAACCTTGTCGGCGGCGGGATCGCCGGTGATGTGGAAGCCCATGGGTCTCATCCTGCCGTGCGCGGATCGCGGCGGTCGAGCTGGTACTCCAGGAGGGTCGGATGAGATGTTCGACAGGGCGACGACGGCCGCGCGCTCCTGGACGGCGACGAGCTCCGGCAGGTCGGCGGCTTTCATCGGCCGGAACGACCACTCCATCTCAGCGCGGCCACGGCTGGTCAGTCCTCGGTCGCCTTGACGGCGAGGACCGGGCACGGAGCGTCGAGCAGCACCCGCTGGGCATTGCTGCCGAGGATCAGCTTGCCGACCGGCGAACGGCGACGCAGGCCGATCACGATGATGTCGGCGTTCACCTCGTTGGCCACGTTGACCAGGTCGTCGGCCGGGTCCAGCCCGCGGACCAGCTGGCGCACCTCGTGCTCGACGCCCGCGGCGTTCAGCATCGAGCGGACCTCCTCGAGCTGGCTCTCGGACTCGATGGCGTCGTCGCGGTCGAACTCGCGGCCACCCCGGTGGGAGTTGACCACCACCAGCCGCATCTTGCGCAGCTGGGCCTCCTCGGCGGCACGGCGCAGCGCAGCGCGTCCCTCGGACTTCGGCACGTAGCCGACCACGATGGTCCCCATTGACCGGTCCTCCTCGATTTCCCCTGCCAGGGCGCAGGTGCTGCCCGACGTTATCCACACCGGGGCGTGCGGCGCCACCTGTGGACGAGCGGCGACGGCGTGGCGTGAGACGCGGCAGGGTAGGAGCCATGGCTGTTCCGGAGCTGACGTGCGCCGTGCTGCGCCGCACCGTCGGCGAGCTGCGCCGTCGCGAGACCCGTCGCGTGTTCGACCCGAGCATCTGCCTGGGCACCCTCGGCGGACCCCACGAGAGCTTCGTCCTACGAGCCCAGGACCTGCCCGTGCTCGACGCGGCCTTGCGCATGGAGATCGTCTCCCGGCTGGTGTCCCTCGCCACCGAGCCGCCGCGGGTCGGCTGGTTGGTGCGGCCGGGAGCGCCCGAGGACTACGAGTCCGACCGGGAGTGGTGTGCAGCCACCACGAGCGCCCTGTCGATGCACGGGATCGAGCTCGAGGCGTTCTACGCGGTTACCCGCTACGGCTGGCGGGACGTGCGCTCGGGCGAGTCCCGGACCTGGCGCCGGCTGCGGATCTGAGCGACCCTCGGCCGCTCGCCACCTCGTCGTCCCACGCCAGGGCGTCGAGCCGGTGGCTACTCCCAGGTGTGCACCGGCGCGTTGTCCGCCATGTGCTCGCGATACTCGTTGAGCGTCCCGCGGAGCGCGGCCAGTCGGTCCGAGTCGCCCGAGCCGGAGCGCTGGTGGAACCGCTCGACGAACCACGAAGCGCCGTTCTGACCGGTCAGGCAGCGCTGCTCGATGATCCCGAGCAGACGATCGGACTCCTCGAGGCTGACGCCCCACGACTCGAGGCCGGCACGCGCCATCGGCAGCAGCCGGCGCAGCACGAGCTCGGTGGCGGGGACCTGTCCGAGCCCGGGCCAGTAGACGTTGGCCTCGATCCCGTCGCGGGCGGCCACATGGAAGTTCTCCTCGGCCGCGCTGAAGGACATCTGCGACCACAGGGGTCGCTCGTGCTCGGCCAGCGTGCGCACGAGTCCGTAGTAGAAGGCGGCGTTGGCCATCGTGTCCACCACCGTGGGGCCGGCCGGCAGCACGCGGTTCTCCACGCGGAGGTGCGGGGTGTTCTCGACCACGTCGTACACGGGCCGGTTCCAGCGGTAGATGGTGCCGTTGTGCAGCCGGAGCTCGGCCAGGCTCGGGGTGCGGCCCGCCTCGAGGGCCTCGAGCGGATCCTGCTCGTCCAGGATCGGCAGCAGCGCCGGGAAGTAGCGGACGTTCTCCTCGAAGAGGTCGAAGATCGAGGTGATCCAGCGCTCGCCGAACCACACCCGGGGCCGGACCCCCTGCGCCTTGAGCTCCTCGCTGCGGGTGTCGGTCGCCTGCTCGAAGAGGGCGATCCGGGTCTCACGCCACAGCTCGCGCCCCAGCAGGAACGGCGAGTTGGCGCCGAGCGCGAGCTGGACACCGACGACCGCCTGGGAGGCGTTCCAGTAGGACGGGAAGTCCTCGGGGCTGACCTGGAGGTGGAGCTGGGTGCTCGTGCAGGCCGCCTCGGGGACGATCGAGTCGGCGGTGGTGCGGAGCCGCTCTGGGCCGCCGATGTCGATGACGATGTCCTCGCCCCGGGCCGCCAGGATCTGGTCGCTGAGCAGCTGGTAGCGCGGGTTGGAGCTCAACGAGTCGGGACTCATGTGGCCGGCCGACAGCGTCGGCAGGATGCCGATCATCACCATGTGCGCACCGAGCCGCTCGGCCTTCTCCTCGGCGTCGTTGAGGCTGGCGCGCACGCCCTCCTCGAACTCGGCGAAGCCGCGGTCCTTCAGCTGCTTGGGGGGCACGTTGATCTCGAGGTTGAACTGGCCGAGCTCGGTCTGGAAGTCCGGGTCGGCGATCGCCGCGAGCACCTCGTGGTTCTTCAACGCGGGATCGCCGGCGCCGTCGACGAGGTTGAGCTCGATCTCCAGCCCGGTCATCGGGTAGTCGGCGTCGAAGCGCGACTCCCGGAGCATCCGGGCGAAGACGTCCAGGCAGCGCCGGACCTTCTCGCGGTAGCGCGTGCGGTCCTCGCGGGAGAACTCCTGCTGGACGACCTCTTCACCCATGGGCGCAGCCTAGGCCCAGGGGGGTCCGAATCCCAGGAACGCCTCAGTCCGCGAACAGGCTCAGCCCACCCGGGTCCAACGGACGCCACGAGCGCGGGGGCACCGCGGCGGCGAGTGTCTGCGTGACAAGCCCGGCCATGCTGTAGCCCGGGTCGGCCTCGTGGCACCGGTCGACCGCGCACCAGGCGAGGGCGCCGTCACCGGAGATCCAGGCAGCGAAGGCGAGCAGCGCGGCCGGGGCGGCCAGCAGCTCGCGCGGGCTGTGCCGGACGACGTCTCGCCACAGGTCGACGTGCCTGTCGACCGACTCATGCGTGATCTCGGCCCAGGCGACATCGCGGATCTCGATGGTGCGCAACGCCGTCAGCAGCCGACCGGTGTCGGCGGCGGAGAGGCTCTCCCGGTCGTCGACGAAGCGGCGGACGCGTCGCTGCACCCAGCGCCCCTCCGCCACCAGGTGCTCGCGCAGGCGCGCAGGGGCCGGCGACCCGGGTGGTCGCCGGGCCGCGGCGGAGAGCCGGTCCTCGTGCGCCGCGGCCTCCCGGCGGACCTGCTCCAGCGTTTCCGGGTGGGTCGGGGCGAGCGAGTCGCGCAGCGCGGCGCGGCTCGGGTGCACCACCCGGCCCCGGACCAGGGCCTGCACCGTGAACGGGTGCGTGGCGAGGTCGTAGGCGGTGCCGTGTCCGGGGAGGAGGGAGCCGTCCTCGTCGTGCTGGAACCACCGGGCCCCGTCGGCGCGGACCACCGTGAGCAGCTCGACCCGCGCGACGCCGAGATGACGGGCCAGCCGGGTGCCGACCGCGTGCGCGAGCAGCTCGTCGTCGGTGTAGAGCAGCACAGCCACGGTCAGGACCCCGTTGGCGTAGGCGACGCCGGCGAGCTCCTCGGCGAGGTCCTCGATCTCCTCGTCGGCTGCGGCGTCGGCGGGCAGGTCGACCCTGGCGTGGATCGGCACCCGGGCCGGTCCGGTGCTGAGCATCACCACCGAGCGCTCGGGATGGAACCCGAGCAGCATGGGGACGCAGGCGAGCAGGTCGGTGGGGCTCTTGGCCCGCAGGATGGTGGTCTCGGTCATGCACGGAAGCCTCCGCCGGGCCGCCCCCGGGCGCGGTGTCGCCGCATCCGGCTGGGGACGGTGTCCGGGTCCGCGCCGCTGTGGACACTTCCCGGCGCGGCCACGACCGCAGAGTCCGCTCAGGCGGTCGTGGGCTGCGCGTCCGTGGAGGTGCCGCCCGGCATGATGGGGGCGTGCGTGCCGAAGCGACGATCCTCCACGTCGACCTCGACGCGTTCTTCGCCGCGGTCGAGCAGCGGGACAAGCCGTCGTTGCGGGGCAAGCCGGTGATCGTCGGTGGTGTCGGCGGACGTGGCGTGGTGGCCACCGCGTCGTACGAGGCGCGGGTGTACGGCGTCCGGTCGGCGATGTCGAGCGCGGAGGCGCGGTCCCGGTGCCCGCACGCCGCCTTCCTCACCGGCCGCTTCGACGCCTACCGCGCCAGCAGCGCCCAGGTGATGGCGCTGCTGCGCCGGCTCTCGCCGCTCGTGGAGCCGCTCTCGCTGGACGAGGCGTTCGTCGACCTCGCCGCCGCCGACCTGGACGACCGGTCGGTGGCCGGCGTCACCCGGGTCGCCGAGCAGCTGAAGGCCGACGTCGCCGAGGTCACCGGCGGCCTGTGCGGCTCGATCGGCGTGGCCTCCTCGAAGCTGGTCGCCAAGATCGCCAGCGACCTGGAGAAGCCGGACGGCCTGGTGGTGGTCCCGCCCGGCACCGAGCGGGACCTGCTCCGGCCGATGAAGGTCGGCGTGATCCCGGGCGTCGGCCCCGCCACCGCCGAGCGGCTGCGGCGGGTCGGCGTGCGGACCGTGGCCGAGCTCGAACAGCTCTCCGTCGAGGAGCTCGTCCGGCAGCTCGGCCAGGCGCACGGGACCTCGCTGTTCCACCTGGCCCGGGCCCAGGACGACCGCGCCGTCGTCGCCGAGCGCGAGGCGAAGTCGGTGAGCGCCGAGGACACCTACGACACCGACCTGGTGGACCGTCGGCTGCTGGAGGGCCTGCTGGAGCGCCAGGCGACCAAGGTGACCGAGCGGCTGCGCAAGGCGCGGCTCTCCGGCCGGACCGTGACGGTCAAGATCCGGTTGCACGACTTCAGCACCCATACCCGCTCCGCCACCTTGCCGGCCCCCACGGACTCCACCCGGGTGGTCGCCCGGCTGGCCCGCACGCTCCTCACCGAGGTGGACACCTCCGGAGGGGTCCGGCTGCTCGGCGTCGGGGTCTCCGGCCTGGCCGACTGGATCCAGGAGGACCTGTTCGAGACCGAGGACCCGGAGCCGGACACCGCGCCGCTGCCGGCGGTGGACCTCGACCGGGTGACCCGCTCACGGCAGTGGTCCCCGGGGATGGACGTCGAGCACGCCGAGCACGGCGCCGGCTGGGTCTGGGGCTCGGGCATCGGTCGGGTGACGGTCCGGTTCGAGACCGCCGAGACCGGGCCCGGGCCGGTGCGGACGTTCCGCGCCGACGACCCGGCGCTGCGCCCGCGCCGGGTCGCGCCACCCGACGACGCCGTCGCCGACGCCGACGCCGAAGGTGCCGGTGCCGCTGCCGGTGCCGATCAGCGGGGCGGTGCAGAACCCGAGTGAGAGCCGCGCTGGTGCGACCGGCGCGTCGTCCCCGGGAGAGCGGGCCAGGTCCCGCGTCGTCCCCAGGAGAGCGGGCCAGGTCCACAGCGCGACGGTTGTTGTCCACAGGAATGTGCACCGCCTGTGGATAACCCGACGTCCGCGGTGCACGCCCGCCGGCGAGGCGGCCCCGCCGTGCGGACGGTCCGTGCCCGCTCCGGGAGGCGTCCTGCACCCAGTGCTGCGGGGGCCTCGGATAGTTTCAGCCCATGCCCGTGACGCCTGCGCTTCCCGACCAGCCCGACAGCACCGACCGCACCGAGCGCACCGAGCGCTCCGCCTCCCCCGGCGCCGGCCCCGACGACGTACGCCGTCCGGAGCCGCCGGTGGCCCGGACCGTGCCGGCGACGCGCACCTTCCACGGCGACACGGTCATCGACGAGTACGAGTGGCTGCGGAGCAAGGACGACCCCGAGGTCCTCGCCTACCTGGAGGCCGAGAACGCCTACACCGAGGCACGCACGGGGCACCTGGCCGGCCTGCGGGAGCGGATCTTCGAGGAGATCCGCAGCCGCACCCAGGAGACCGATCTCTCGGTGCCGGCCCGGATCGGCCGCTACTGGTACTACAGCCGCACGGTCGAGGGCCAGCAGTACGGCCTGAGCTGTCGCTGCCCCGCGCAGGGCCCTGACGACTGGACCCCGCCGCGACTCAGCGCCGGGGTCGACGTGCCGGGCGAGGAGGTGCTGCTCGACGTCAACGAGCTCGCCGCGGGCCACGACTTCTTCTCGCTCGGCACCGCCTCGGTCAGCCCGGACGGCTCCCTGCTCGCCTACTCCACCGACACCGTCGGCAACGAGCGGTTCACGCTGAAGGTCAAGGACCTGGGCACGGGCACCCTGCTGGCCGACGAGATCCCCAACATCCTCGGCCCGGCGGTGTGGGACCACGCCGGCACGACGCTGTTCTACACCACCGTCGACGACTCCTGGCGCCCCGACAAGGTGTGGCGGCACCGGCTCGGCACGCCGGTCGCCGACGACGTACTGGTCCACCACGAGGCCGACGAGCGGTTCTGGACCTCGATCGGACGCAGCCGCAGCGACCGGCTGCTGGTGATCGGCTCGGGCTCGAAGACCACCACCGAGTACCGCGTCCTGGACGCCGACGACCCGACCGGCGAGTTCCGGGTGGTCGCCCCGCGCCGGCAGGGCGTGGAGTACGGCGTCGTGCACGCCGTGATCGGCGGCGAGGACTGCCTGCTGGTGCTGCACAACGAGGACGCGCTCAACTACCAGGTCTCCCGGGCGCCGTGGGACGCGACCTCCGCGGACCAGTGGGAGCCGCTGATCCCCCACGACCCGGCCGTGCGGCTCGAGGACGTCGACGCCTTCGCCGGCCACCTGGTGATCAGCCAGCGCAGCGACGGCCTCACCCAGCTGCGGATCATCGAGCTGACCGAGGAGGGGCTCGGCGAGGACTACCTGATCCCGTTCGACGAGCCGGTCTACACCGTCGGCGCGGGCAGCAACCCGGAGTTCCACCAGCCCACCGTGCGGCTGGGCTACACCACGATGGCGACCCCGCCGGCGGTCTACGACTACGACGTCGCCAGCCGCGAGCTGCGGCTGCTCAAGCAGACCCCGGTCCTCGGCGACTTCGACCCCGACCGCTACGAGCAGCACCGGCTGTGGGCCACCGCCGACGACGGCGTCCGCGTCCCGATCTCGATGGTCTGCCCCACGGACGCCCCTAGGGACGGCACAATGCCGGTGCTGCTCTACGGCTACGGCTCCTACGAGGACTCGATGGACCCGTACTTCACGATCTCCCGGCTGAGCCTGCTCGACCGCGGCGTCGGCTTCGCGATCGCGCACGTGCGCGGCGGCGGCGAGATGGGCCGGCAGTGGTACGACGAGGGGAAGATGCTGCACAAGCGCAACACCTTCACCGACTTCGTGGCCTGTGCCCGGCACCTCGCCGACGAGGGCTGGACCGCGGCGGACCGGCTGGTCGCCGAGGGGGGCAGCGCCGGCGGCCTGCTGATGGGCGCGGTGGCGAACCTTGCTCCCGAGGCCTTCGCCGGCATCGTCGCCGACGTCGCGTTCGTCGACCCGCTGACCAGCATCCTCGACCCGACGCTGCCGCTGACCGTGATCGAGTGGGAGGAGTGGGGCAACCCGCTCGAGGACCCCGAGGTCTACGCCTACATGAAGTCCTACAGCCCCTACGAGAACGTGGAGGCCAAGCGCTACCCGCCGATCCTGGCCGAGACCTCGCTCAACGACACCCGGGTGCTCTACGTCGAGCCGGCCAAGTGGGTGGCCCGGCTCCGGGCGACCGCGCTGAACCCCGAGGACGTGCTGCTCAAGATCGAGATGTCGGCCGGCCACGGCGGCGTCAGCGGCCGCTACAACGCGTGGCGGGACCGGGCGTTCAGCCTCGCGTGGATCCTCGACCGGCTGGGCCGCGCCTGAGCGCCGCGTCCCTCCGGGTTCTCGTCGCCCTCGCGGGCAATCCGGAGGCCTCGGTCGCGCGAATCCCTGTCGGAGGCTGAGAAGTCCCTGAGATCGTGCCCGTCCGGCAACTTGTGGCAGACGTCAGACGTCCTACAGGCGAAGGGTTCGGGAAGTCAGGGGCTCTTCGGGAATCCCGGTCCGCTCCCATCCGTTGGAACGAGTACCGGGGACTACCGGTGGGTACATCCCCCGGCAACGAGGAAGGGAGCGCACGTGGCAACGAGTCGCACGCACACACGCGAGATCGAGGGACGCGACAGCGTCGGCATGTACCTCGACGAGATCGCGCGTACTCCGCTGCTTGACGCCGTCACCGAGGTCGAGCTGAGCAAGGCCATCGAGGCCGGGCTGCTCGCCCAGCACCTGCTCGACGAGGGTCGGGTCGGTCGCCGCAAGGGTGGTGCGCCGAAGTACGCCACCCAGGAAGAGCTGGAGTGGCTGGTCGAGGAGGGCGAGCGCGCCGTCCAGCAGTTCATCGAGGCCAACCTGCGGCTCGTGGTCTCCATCGCCCGCAAGTACGGCCGGAGCCAGATGCCGATGCTGGACCTGGTCCAGGAGGGCAACACCGGCCTGATCCGTGCGGTCGAGAAGTTCGACTACCGCAAGGGTTTCAAGTTCTCCACCTACGCCACCTGGTGGGTCCGCCAGGCGATCACCCGCGGCATCGCGCAGCAGGCCCGCGTGGTGCGGCTGCCGGTGCACGTCGTCGAGGAGCTGAACCAGGTCGGTGCGGCACGCCGTACCCTCGAGCGCCAGCTCGGCCGGGACCCGGAGCCGGAGGAGATCGCCCAGGAGCTGGGCATGGACTTCGACCGGGTGCTGGACCTGATGAGCTGGGGCCGTGAGCACGTCAGCCTCGACACCCCGGTGGACGAGAACGGCGATACCTCGCTGGGCGACCTCATCGCCCAGGAGACCGCTCCGGGACCGGACAGCACCTTCCTCGACGTCGAGTCGCGGGACCGGCTGAGCACCCTGGTCGAGCTCCTCGACGACCGGGCGGCCGACATCATCCGGTCGCGCTACGGCCTGGCCGACGGTCGTCAGCACAAGCTCGCCGACATCGGCGCCAAGCACGGCATCTCCGCCGAGCGGGTGCGCCAGCTCGAGCGGGAGGCGCTGCAGAAGCTCCGCACGCTGGCCGATCCCGACCTGGCCGCCTGACCGGTCAGCCGGCCCGTCGTACCAGCTCGCCGAAGACCTCCGTGACCCTGTCGCGGAGGTCTTCGCGCGTCCCGGTGTTGTCCAGGACGTACGTCGCCACCTCCCGACGCTGCGCCCGCGTGGCCTGTGCCGCGATCCGGGCCCCGGCGTCCTCGGGCGACATGCCGCGGTCCGCGACCATCCGTCGCACCTGGGTCTCCTCGGGCACGTCGACCACCAGGACGGCGTCGAAGCCGCCGGCCTGACCGGTCTCGGTGAGCAGCGGGATGTCGTGGACCACCACGGCACCCGCCGGGGCCTGCGCCTCGATCTCGGCGGCCCGGGCCCGCACCAGCGGGTGGATGATGGCCTCCAGCCGCCTCCGGGCGTCGGGGTCGGCGAAGACCAGCGCCCCCACCGCCGGCCGGTCCAGCTCGCCGTCGGCGGTCAGCACCCCGGACCCGAACTCGGCGACGACGCGGCGCAGCCCGTCGGTGCCCGGCGCCACCACCTCACGCGCCAGGACGTCCGCGTCGACCACCACCGCCCCCAGCTCGCGCAGGATCGCCGCCGCGGTGCTCTTCCCCGAGGCCACTCCCCCGGTCAGTCCGACTCTCACCGCGCCAGTCTCCCAACCCCTACCCGGCCCCGTCGGCGCGGGTGCCCCGGGCACGCCGGGCGCGAGCGGGCGCGAGCCTTCACCAGGTGCGGGTCACCTTGGTGAGCTCGCCGGGGTGGTCCAGGTCGACGCCGCGCAGCTCCGCGACCCGACGCGCCAGCAGCTGGCCGGCGACGACGGCGGTGATCGGGGTCAGCCAGCCGGGCAGCGCAGCCTCCGGAGGAAGCTCGACGAGCAGCACCGGCGCCGGCGGGCCACCGGGTCCGGCTTCCTGCCCCACCGGTCCGGAGGCTTCGACCACGGGCCGGGCCGAGGCGTCGCCCACCACGATGACCGGGGCGCCGCGGCGCCGCAGCTCAGGGAGCAGACCGAGAACGCTGGCGCTCGCCGGCTCGTCGGGGGCGATGAGGACGGCGGGCGCGTCGGGGCCGACCGCGGCGATCGGCCCGTGCAGGAGGTCGGCCGGCGAGAACGGCATCACCAGGGTGCCGGTCAGCTCGGTGAGCTTCAGCGCTGTCTCGTGGGCGGTGGCCAGGTTCACCCCCCGACCGACACAGACGGCGCGGTCGTACGTCGACAGCAGACGTGCCGCCGCGTCCACGCCCCTCGTCCCGTCGACGGCTGCGTGCAGCGCCTCGGGCACCCGCCTGACCTCCGCGGCCTCGGAGGGGTCCCGACCGGCCAGCGCGTGCGAGAGCAGCGCCACCGCGAGCAGCGAGGTGGTGTAGGTCTTGGTCGCCGCCACCGACCTCTCCGGCTCGGCAGCCAGGGCCAGCACGTGCCCGGCCGCGGCGGCGAGCTCGGACCCGGCCTCGTTGGTCACCGCCAGGGTGGGCCTGCCGTCGGCTCTGGCGGTCTCGACGAAGCGGACGATGTCGGGCGAGGAGCCGGACTGGGAGATCGCCACCACCGAGTGGTGGCGCAGCTCGAGGCGCCGGCCGTAGACGCTGACCAGGCTGGGCGTGGCGAGCGCGACCGGCAGCCCGTGCCGCAGCCCCCAGAGGTACTGCGCGTAGCGGGCGGCGTTGTCGGAGGTGCCGCGAGCGACGATCACGACCCCCGCCGTGCCCGGCCCGCGGACCACGGCGGCCAGCTCGTCGAGGAGCGGCCACGCCTGGGTGAGCAGCCGGGCCGCCGCCTCGGGTTGCTCGTGCATCTCGTCCTCGAGCCGGGTCATCCGGCTGCTCCCACGAGGTCGGCTTCCACGGGGATGCCTCCGAGGAGGGTCTGCACGACCGTCAGGTCCTCGGCGTCGAGCACGACCACGTCCGCACGCGCCGAAGGACGGAGCCGCCCGATGTCGTCCCGACCGAGCAGCCGGGCCGGGGCCTCGGTCACCGCGACCAGTGCCTCGACGGGATCGGCGCCCAGCGCGCAGGCGTTGCGGACGGCGGCGTCCAGGGTGAGCGCGGACCCGGCGAGGGCCCCCTGCCCGTTGCGCACGGCGCCGCCACGCACCTCGACCGGGAGGCCGGCCAGCGCGTAGGTGCCGTCGTCGAGAGCAGCCGCCGCGGTGGCGTCGGTCACCATCACCACCCGGCCGCGACCGGCGGCCCAGGCGACCCGGACGGCGTCGTCGGCGAGGTGGTGCCCGTCGATGACCAGCTGGAGGACCACGTCGGGCCGGGCCAGCGCCGCCCCGGGCAGGCCGGGCTCGCGGTGGTGCAGCGGGCTCATCGCGTTGAAGAGGTGGGTGACGGTGCGCGCCCCGGCGGCGAAGCCGGCGTGCGCCTGGGCCGCGGTCGCATCGGAGTGGCCGAGCGAGACCAGGACCCCGGCGGCGCTCAGGTCACGGACCAGGTCCAGGGCGCCGGGCAGCTCGGGGGCCAGCGTGACCGCGACGACCGGGGCCCGGTCCCGCCACCGCCGCAGCAGCTCGGGGTCGGGATCGCGCCGGTGCTCCGCGGCGTGGGTGCCGAGCCGGCGCGCGGAGAGGAACGGCCCCTCCAGGTGCACCCCGAGGGGCCGGGAGCCGGCCGGGTCGCCGGGACCGGCGAGGACCCCGGCCAGCACGTCGAGCGCCCGGTCGGTCTCGGCCGGGGAGGCGGTGATCAAGGTGGGCAGCCAGGACGTGACCCCGTGGGCGGCCAGGCGCCGTGAGACGTGGGCGATCCCGTCCTCGTCGGCGCCCATCACGTCGACCCCGGCGAAGCCGTTGACCTGCAGGTCCACGAAGCCGGGCGCCGCGAGACGCCCCCCGGCCGCCGGAGCGAGCCCGACCCTGGTGATCTCGTCGTCCTCGATCTCCACGTCACCGGGCGTCAGGACCCCCTCGACGAGGGCGGCCGACACCCCGAGTCTTCTGGTCGTCATCAGTGCACCTTCCTCGTCGAGACCCGGAGCGCACCGGGTCCTTGTGCCGCCGGCTCCGGGAGACGCAGGGGGTGGTCCCCCGGACTGATCCGGCCGAGCACGCGGGACACCGGGGCGCCGGTGGCCGGGGACGCCCCGGCGACGCCGTGCCACGTCAGGAACCCCAGGACGGCCCACATCACGCCTTCCTTGGCGTGGGCGGGCAGGCCGAGGTCGTCGCTGGGACGCACTCGCGCGGGCCCGAGATGCCGCACGAGCGCGTCCCAGAGGGCGGGGTTGCGGACCCCGCCGCCGGAGGCCACCACCTCGGTGACCGCGAACGGCTCCAGAGCCGCCGCGACGGTGCGGGCGGTGAGCTCGGTCAGCGTGGCCAGCAGGTCGTCGGAGGACACCGGCCCGGACGCGGTGAGGACGGAGTCGAGCCAGGTCGCGGAGAAGGTCTCGCGCCCGGTGGACACCGGCGGCGTCGCGCCGAAGTGCGGGTGGGCGAGGAGCCGCTCGAGCAGCGGCGCCGAGACCTTCCCGCGCCGGGCCATCGCACCGTCGAGGTCGCAGCGCAGCGCGCCGCCGGAGGCCCGGGCGGCGGCCACGTCGAGCAGGCAGTTGGCCGGGCCGGTGTCCCAGGCGAGCAGCGGTCGACCGGGGGCGAGCACGCTGACGTTGGCGATGCCGCCGAGGTTGAGCGCGGCCACCGGCCCGTGCCGGTCGGCGAGGTCGCGCAGCCACAGCTCGTCGAAGCGGCCGACGAGCGGGGCGCCGTGACCGCCGGCGGTGACGTCGCGGGCACGCAGGTCGGAGACCACGGGCAGCCCGGTGGCTTCGACCACCCACGCCGGCTGGCCGACCTGCAGGGTGCCGAGGCAGACGCCGTCGCGCACCTCGTGGTGCACGGTCTGTCCGGGCGAGACGACCAGGTCGGGTCGGCGGCCGGTCAGGGCTTCGACCCGGTCGGCGGCCGTCGCCGCTGCCGCACCGATCGCCCGGCCGACCTCGTTGTCGAGCGCGCAGAGCTCGGCGGCGGTGGTGGTGGCCGGCGGGAGCACGGCGAGCAGCCGGTCGGCGAGGCCCTCCGGCCACCCGACGCTCGCCGAGTCGAGGACCTCGACGCTCAGGTCGTCGGCGGCCGGCTCGACCTCCACGGCCGTGACGTCGAGGCCGTCGGCGGAGGTGCCGGAGGCGACGGACAGCACGATCACGGGCGCTCCCCCGAGCGGCCGCGAGCGAAGCCCGGGCCCGGCCACCGGCCGCGTCGAGCAGCACCCGGGCCCGGTCGACGTCCACCTCGCCCAGCAGCGCCACCAGGGCGGTCTTGGTGCGCCAGCCGGACTGCTCGAGCACCTCGGCGGCACGCTCGTCGTCGACCCCGGTGGCCTCGCGCAGCATCCGGCGGGCGCGGCGGCGCAGCTTCTCGTTGGAGGCGGTCACGTCGACCATCCAGGCGCCGTAGGTCTTGCCGTGCCCGACCATCGCCCCCGTCGAGAGCACGTTGAGGGCCACCTTCTGGGCGGTGCCGGCCTTCAGCCGCGTCGAGCCGGAGAGCACCTCCGGGCCGGTGAGCAGCTCGACGGGCACGTCGGCGGCCGCGGCAGCCGGGCTGCCCGGGTTGTTCACGATCGCCACCGTGCGGCAGCCCGCGGCACGGGCATGGGCCAGCGCTGCCAGGACGTACGGCGTCCGGCCGGACGCGCTGATCCCGACCACGAGGTCCTGCGGGGCGAGCCCGAGGGCGGCGACGTCGCGGGACCCGGCGGCGGCGTCGTCCTCGGCACCCTCGACCGCGCGGGCCGAAGCCTCTCCCCCGCCGGCGAGCACCGCGACCACCTGGTCCGGCGAGGTGCCGAAGGTCGGCGGGCACTCGGCGGCGTCGAGGGCGGCGAGGCGGCCGGGGGTGCCCGCGCCGACGTAGACGATCCGGCCGCCGGCGTCGAGCGTCGCGGTCGCCAGGGTGATCGCCTCGGCCAGCGCGTCGGCAGCGGCGGCGACCGCGGCCGGCACCGTCGCCTCGGCGGCCAGCAGCTCGGCGACCACCGCCGCCGGGGGGCGCTGGTCGAGGTCGTCGAGGTCGCGGCGGACCTGCTCGGTCGCGAGCAGGTCCACGTCGACGTCGGCGGCCGAGGTGCTGCCGGGGGTACCGGGGATGCCGGTCGCCGTGTGGGTGGCGGCGCCGGTCGCGGTCTGGGTGGCGGTGTGGGTGGCGGCGCCGGTCGCGGTATGGGTGGCGGTGCCGGTCGCGGTGCCGGTGTTGGCGGTGCTGCCGGTGCCGGCCCGGGCCGGCCGCCGCAGCAGCCGGGACTCGTGCGGCAGGTCGTCACGGCCGGCGAGCAGCAGCGCACCGTCGAGCGAGGTGCCCTGCGCGGGCACCACCTCGCAGTGCGCGGGCAGCAGCGCACCCCACCGCTGCACGAGCAGCGGCGCGGCCGCCAGCCCGCCGACGACGCAGACCGGAACGGGGGTCCCGGAAGGCTGTGCGGCCGCGACGACGAGGTCCGCCCAGGCGGATGCCGCGTCCTCGACGATGCCGACCGCCAACGCGTCGCCGGCGTCCGCGGCCGCGAGCACGTCGGGGGCGAAGGAGGCCAGCGTCCGGGCCGGCGCCCCGCCCGCCGCCACCGTGCGGGGCAGCAGCCGCAGGTCGCCGAAGCGCTCCGCTGCGGCGTGCGCGAGGGTGGTGTCGGTGCCGCGGCCGTCGAGCCGGCGCAGCGCGGCTCGTAGCCCCTGCCGGCCGATCCACGCGCCGCTGCCCTCGTCGCCGAGCCACGGTCCCCACCCGTCGACCTGGCGCAGGCCACCGTCCGCGGAGAGCCCGAGCGCGACCGACCCGGTGCCCACCGCGAGCACCGTGCCGGGCCGTCCGGTCAGGGCGCCGGCGTGCGCGGTCACCGAGTCCGAGGTGACCGCGATCGTGGCCCCGGGCAGCCACTCGCCCAGGCGCTCGGCCAGCGCAGCGGTGGCGTCCGGCGCGGCCTCCGCACCGGCCGCGCCGACCACCAGAGCGGCGAGCACCGCCGGGTCGGGCAGCGCCCGGGCGAGGACGGCCGAGACCGCCTCGAACGCGGCGTCGACCCCGCCGGCCTCGGCCAGACCCGGCGCGCCCGGGCCCTCGACGGGCGGGCGGGGTGCGTCGGCCTCCTGGACCAGGACCCGGCAGCCGGTCTTGCCCAGGTCCACGCCGGCCAGGGGGTTCATCGGGTCTCCTCGAGGATCAGGTCGGCGGCGGCTCGCGCGGTGGCGCGGCCACCCCCGTGGGTGTGCACGGTGTGGTCGCCGGGATCCGACGCGCCGGCCGGGCCGCCGTACACCACGACGCTGTCGGGGCGCTCGTCGAGCACCGCGCGCACGGTGTCGACCGCCTCCGCGTCGAGCCGACCGTCGACGACCACCACGACCCGGCGCCCGTCCGCGGCGACCCCGCGGGCCCGCGTCGCGTCGGCGTCGGCGACCACCGGCCACGACGGCCGCCTGGCCGTGAGCTCGGCGACCAGCGCGGACTCCCGCCGGCCGGCGGCGAAGCCGACCGCGGTGCGCGGCACCAGGACGACGGCGTCGTCGCGTACGCCGACCTCGCCGCGCACCTGCAGCGCGCAACGGGCAGCGGAGACCCCGAGGTCCGCGGGCTGGGGGGTGCGGGGTCGGCCGGCCTGCTGCGCGGCCCAGGCGCCGAGCGCCGCGACGCGGCCGGACGCCTCCTCGAGCCGCTCGCGGGTCAGCCTGCCTCCCGCCACGGCCGCGACCACGGCGGCGACCACCTCCTCGACGGCGGCCTCGTCGTCGTAGGGGTCGGGGAAGTCGGGGTTGCCGATGCAGAGCAGGTCGACGCCCGCCTCGAGCGCCCGCACCGCCCCCTCGGCCCGGCCGACGCCGTGCGAGATCGCCCTCATGTCCAGCGCGTCGCTGACGATCACGCCGTCGTAGTCGAGCTCCTCACGCAGCAGCCGCAGCACAGGTGCACTCATCGTGGCAGGGACCGCGTCGAGCGCCGTGAGGACGACGTGCGCGGTCATCACGCAGCGGGTGCCGGCCCCGACCGCGGCCGTGAACGGCGGCAGGTCGCGGCGCCGCCAGGTGGCCTCGTCGACCTCGATCACCGGCAGCGCGACGTGGGAGTCGGTGCGTGTCGCGCCGTGCCCGGGGAAGTGCTTCGCGCAGGCGGCCACTCCCGCCGCCTGCAGGCCCTCGACGAACTGCGCGCCGTGCCGCGCCACCAGGGCGGGGTCGGCGCCGAACGAGCGCACCCCGATCACGGGGTTGTCCGGCTCGGAGGCCACGTCGACGACGGGGGCCGCGACCACGTCGATCCCGGCGGCCCGGGCGGCCGCGCCGAGACCCCGCGCCACGTCGTACGTCGTCCGCGGGTCGTCGAGCGCGCCGAGCGTGCCGTGGCCCGGCCACGACGAGCCGGTGGCCGACTCCATCCGGGTGACGGTGCCGCCCTCCTCGTCGGAGGCGACCAGCACCCCGGCCCGTCGCGCGTGCAGCTCGTCGGTGAGTCTGCGCAGCTGCGCGGGGTCGACCACGTTCTGCCCGAACAGGCAGACGCCGGCCAGCCCACGGTCCAGCCAGTCCAGCAGCCAGTCGGGGGCGGACGCCGATGAGAAGCCGGGCAGCAGCACCGAGGCGGCCAGGCGTTCCAGCGCGGTCATCCCTTCACCGCGCCCGCGACCAGCCCGGAGCTCAGCCGGCGCTGCACCAGGATGAAGAAGATCATCACCGGCAGCGTGATCAGGGTGGAGCCGGCCATCACCGCACCCCAGTCGGTGCCGTACTGGGTGAAGAACTGCCGCAGGCCGGCGGCCACGGTGTAGGAGTCCTGGTCGTTCATGAAGGTGATCGCGAAGACGAACTCGTTCCAGGCGGTGATGAAGGAGAACACGCTGGTGGCGACCAGGCCGGGGGCGCACAGCGGCAGCAGCACCGACCAGAACATCCGTGGCCAGGACGCGCCGTCGACGTACGCCGCCTCCTCGACCTCCTTGGGGATCGCCGCCGCGAAGCCGCGCATCATCCAGATCGCGAACGGCAGCGAGAACGCCACGTAGACGATCACCAGGCCGAGCAGGTGGTTGAGCATGCCGAGGTTCTTGGCCTGGATGAACAGCGGGATCACCAGCGCCTCCATCGGCACCATCTGGATGACCAGCACCATCACCAGCAGCGCCGTGCGGAACCGGAAGACGAAGCGGGCCACCGCGACAGCCGCGAGCAGCGCCAGCAGGCTGCTGACCACCACCGTGGACAGCGCGACGAACAGCGAGTTGACGAGATAGGTCGTGAACCCGCCCTCGTCGAGCACGAAGCGGAAGTTGTCCCAGGTCAGGTCGGTCGGCAGCAGCGAGGTGGAGCCGTCGTTGGCGCGCGCATCGACCGCGGTGGTCAGCATCACCAGCACCGGGAACAGGCTGAACGCCAGCACGGCCGCGCAGCCCAGGGCGACCAGGACCCGCGACCCGCCGCGGCGTCGACCCCGCCTCGGGGCAGCACGGCGCCCAGACGGTGGCTGGGGAGTGAGCGTCTGGGGCGCGGTCAGCTGGCTCACAGCTCCTCCTGACGGAACAGCGTCCGCAGGTACACCGCGGTGATCACCAGCAGCAGGGCCGTGAGCAGGACCGCGATGGCGGCGCCGAGCCCGTACCTGTTCTGGGAGATGGCGGTGATGTAGGACCAGGTGCCGAGGTTGAGCACGTCCCGGTTGGTGCCGGAGCCTCCCGGCATCAGGTAGATCTGCGTGAACACCTTGAAGTCCCAGATCGTCGACAGGATCGTCACCACTGCGAACACCGGCTTGAGCAGCGGCACGGTGACCGACCAGAACCGCCGCCACGCACCGGCGCCGTCGAGCTCGGCGGCCTCCATCAGCTCCTGCGGCAGCGTCATGAGTGCCGCGAGCACGGTCACCGCCACGAACGGGAACCCGTGGTGCACGACGTTGAGGGTGGCGATCGCGTAGAAGGGCAGCCGTTCGGTGAACCAGTTGGTGGTGTCGGGGTCGACCAGACCGAGCGTGCTCAGTCCGCGCATCACCATGCCGCTGCGCGGGTCGAACAGGAGCACCCACACGTAGGTGCCGGTGACCGCCGGCATCGCCCAGGCCACCATGATCGCGCTGGTCAGCACGCCACGGGTCCAGACGCCGACCCGGGCCAGGAGGAGCGCGACGAGCGTGCCCAGCCCCACCGTGAGGACCACGTTGACCACGGCGAACACGACCGTGTTCGGCAACGCCACCTTCCACAGCAGCGGGTCGGTGAGCAGCTCGGCGAAGTTGTCCAACCCGACCCACTGGCTCTCCCCGGTGACCAGCTGCCGGAGGCCGAAGTCCTGCAGCGACAGCACCAGGACCCGGTAGAGCGGGTAGAGCAGCAGCCCGCCGAGCACGGCGAGGGCCGGGGCCAGCAGCAGCCACGGCAGCCAGCGGGGGGTGAGGCCCGTCCCGCGCCGGGGACCGGGCCCCGCCGGCCGACGGGCGCCGGTGCGGCGCTCCTCGTCGGCCGGCGGGACGGACGCGATCGTCGACGTCATCGGGCCGGCTCAGCTCCCGGCCGCGAAGATGGCGTCCATCTCCTTCGCCGCCTGCTCGGTCGCCTCCTGCACCGAGGCGTCCCCGGACAGGATCGACTGCAGCATCGCGGCGACGGTCTTCTTGCCCTGGACCTGGCCGTAGAGCGGGGTGACCGGGAGGCTGGCACCGCCCTCGACCATCTGCTGGGCGAAGGGCGCGACGACCGGGTCTTCCTCGGCCTGCACCTGCTCGAGCAGCTTCTTGGTGCCCGGGAAGAAGCCGGACTGCTCGCCCCACTCGGCGGCGAGGTCGCCGGTCGCCATGGTCTCGACCAGGGCGAACGCGAGGTCGGGGTTCTCGGTGCCCTGGAAGACGCCGAGGTGCGAACCGCCCAGGAACGACGGGGAGATCCCGCCGTCCTGCCCGGGGATCGGGAAGGCGCCGATCTTGCCCTTCAGGTCGGGGTTCGCCTCGACGAGGGCCCGCGGGGTCCAGCTGCCGGAGATCATCATCGCCACGTCACCGCGGGCGAAGGCGTCGGAGAGATCGGCTTCGTCCCAGGTGGTCGCGGCCGGGGTGGAGAAGCCGTGCTCGAGGGCGAGGTCGGTGTAGAACTCGATGCCCTCCTGCGCCTCGGGGGAGTCGATCGTGCTGGTCCAGCTGTCGCCGTCCTGCTCGGCGATCCGGCCGCCGGCACCCCAGATGAACGGGTAGACGCCGTACTCGCTGTCGCCGGGCACCGGGAGGGTGACCATGTCGGGGTTCGCCTTCTTCAGCTTCTCCCCCGCGGCGACCAGCTCGTCCCAGCTGGTCGGCGGCGTCACGCCTGCCTGGTCGAACACGTCGGTGCGGTAGACGAAGGACCGGACGCCGGCGTACCACGGCATCCCGTAGAGCCCATCGTCGACGGTGCCCGCCTGCACCAGGCCCGGGACCAGCTGCTCCTCGAGGCCGGCCTTCTCGACCGGTCCGCTGAGGTCCATCAGCGCGCCCGCGGCGGCGAACTCCGGGGTCCACGTGGTGCCGATCTCGGCGACGTCAGGGGTGGTGTCGCCCGCGATCGCGTTCACGAACTTGTCGTGCGCCTCGGCCCAGGGCACGAACTGCACGTCCAGCGTGGCGCCGGTCTTGTCCTCGAAGGCTGCCTTCAGGTCCTCGACGTAGGGCTCTGCATTCGGGTTGGTGCCCTCCATGATCCAGAGGCTCAGCTCCTCGCCCTCGCCGGAGACCTCGCCGCTCCCGGCCTGGTCGAACTCCGACCCTGCGGACGACCCCGAGGCGTCGCTCCCGCAGGCGGAGAGCGGCGCCAGGACGGCGAGTGCGGCCAGCCCGACCGCCACGCGATTCCACTTCATTGCTGTCCTTCCCTGATGCTGGTCGAAACGGGACCGCCGAGTCAGCCGCCACCGAGACCATCGGCCTAGACCTTTGGTCTGCCATTCATTCCACAGGGAGAGGGTCGCCGTCAAGACTCACACGCCGGCGCGTCGCCTCGGGCGCCGACCTGGTCGAGGAGCCGGCCCGCTGGGCTCACCCGGCGGCGGGCTCGGGCGGGAAGATGTCGGCGACGATCCGGTAGCGGTCACCGCGGTAGAGCGAGCGGACGAACTCGGCCACCTCGCCCGTCGCGACCCGTGAGGTCCGCTCGAACAGGAACACCGGCGCGCCGGCCTCGACCCCGAGCAGCTCGGCGTCCTCCGCCCCGACCAGGGCCGGCTCCGCGGTCTGGGTGCCCGAGACGACCGGGTTGTGGTACCTGCCCGCGAGCAGGTCGTAGAACGATGTGCCGTCCAGGTCGGCGCCGGTCAGCCCGGGGGCTACCGTGCTCGGCACATGCAGGTCCTCCACCGCCATCGGCAGCCCGTCGGCCAGCCGGAGCCGGCGGATGTGCACCACCTCGGTGCGGGGCGGCACGTCGAGCAGCGAGGACAGCATCATCCCGGCGGCGAACCGGCGCGTCAGCAACGTCCTGCTGCCCGGCTCCATCCCCCGGGCGCGCATGTCGGCCGAGAACGAGGTGGCCGCGAGGCGCTGGGTCAGCTTGCCGGCGGAGACGAACGTCCCCGACCCCTGCCGCCGGATCAGCCGCGACTCCTCCACCAGCGAGTCCACCGCGCGGCGCAGGGTCATCCGGGCCACGCCGAGGTCGCGGGCCAGGTCGCGCTCGACCGGAAGCGGCTCGCCCGGCGCCAGGCCCGCGATCAGCTGCTCCAGGCGCGCCCGCACCTGCTGCTGCTTCGGCGTCCCGGGCCGGGTGGCGGCGTTGCTCACGGGCCATTGGTACAGCACGCAGCCACGCGGCCACAAACGAACCGCCCGACAGGTGCGCCGCTCATCGCACCTCGATGCGGCGCGGGACGCTCTCCCGGTAGGCCCGGTCCAGCGCGGTGACGTAGTAGGTCACCCCGTCGGACGGAGCCGCCTCGTCGAGGTACGCCTGGTCCCCCTCCGAATCGGCCCGGAACCAACCCAGCAGGTGCTCGGCGTCGGCGGTGTCGCACAGGTCCGCACTGCGCCCCGACACCCGGTAGATCGCGTAGGCGGCGTCGTCGCCGTCCCAGGTCAGCCGGATGCCGTCGGGGGTCCGCTCCGCGGCGACGGCTCCGACCGGTCGCGGCGCTCGGCCCGGCACGCCCTGGGTCACCGGGATCAGGGCCGGGTGGGCGTAGTGGTCGGCCTGGACGAGGTCCATGTGGCCGAGACGGTTGGCGCGCACGTCCTTGGCGGAGAAGTAGATGTCGCCCTGCACCTGCGGGAAGTCCCGGTTGAAGGTCAAGTGCCGGGTCATCTCCTCCGGGTCGGCCCAGGCCGGCGACTGCGTCGAGGTGCCGACCTTGTAGGTGGCCTGGCCGATGTAGAGCTGCGCGTCGGTGCCCTCGACCTGCTCGGCCCACCAGGGCACCAGCTTCGCGTAGTCGGCCGGCGCGAAGCCGATGTTCCAGTAGACCTGCGGGGCGATGTAGTCCAGCCAACCCTTGCGGACCCAACCGCGCGTGTCGGCGTAGAGGTCGTCGTAGGTCTCCGCTCCCGCGGTCGTCGCGGACCCCTCGGGATCGGTGCCGGCGTTGCGCCAGACGGCGAAGGGGCTGACCCCGAACTTCACCCACGGCTTCACCGCGTGGATCTGCTGGTCCAGCTCGGAGACCAGCAGGTCGGTGTTGTGGCGGCGCCAGTCGCCGACGGTGTCGAAGCCGTCGCCGTACGTCGCGTAGGTGTCGGCGTCGGGGAAGTCCACCCCACCGGCCGGGTAGGGGTAGAAGTAGTCGTCGAAGTGCACCGCGTCGATGTCGTAGCGCGTGGTGGCCTCGAGGATCACGTCCTCGACGTGGCGGCGGACCGCCGGGATCCCCGGGTTGTAGTAGAGCTTCCCGCCGTAGGAGACCAGCCAGTCCGGGTGCCGCCGCGCCGGGTGGTCGGGTGCCAGCGCCTCCCGGTCGGTGTTCATCGACACCCGGTAGGGGTTGAACCAGGCGTGGAACTCCAGGTTGCGCGCGTGCGCCTGCTCGACGGCGAAGGCCAGGGGGTCGTAGCCGGGGTCACCGCCGGGGGTGCCGGTGAGGTAGCGCGACCAGGGCTCGAGGTCGGAGGGCCAGAACGTGTCGGCGGTCGGGCGGACCTGGACGACGACGGCGTTCAACCCGCGGGCGGCGGCCTCGTCGTACCACTGCTCGAGCTCCGCCTTCTGGTCCGCGACGCTCAGGCCGGGGCGCGAGGGCCAGTCGATGTTGACCACGCTCGCGATCCAGTCACCGCGCAGCTGCCGCTTGGGTGCGTCCGGCGCGACCGCACAGTCGCGTCCCTGGGCGCCGGGGGGCCGGGCCGCTCCCGTGCCGGTCGAGCCCGCCGAGGCGGCGGGCGCCGCCACCAGGCAACCGAGTCCGAGGGCGGAGCAGGCCAGCACAGCGGCCGCTCGTGACGTTCCACGCATGGATGATCTCCCGAGATGAGGTCTGCGGCGGCACCCGCGGACCAGGCCGCGATGTACCAATGGACTAGACCAATCAACCCGAAGTCCACCGTCTCGTCAACCCCCTAGATCAGAGCACGGGCACCGGAAGCGGCCGTTCTGCCAGGAGGGCACCGCTGGGTCAGCCGGCCTCGCTGAAGGTGCGCCGGTAGCGCTGCGGGCTCACCGACCGGGCCCGGGTGAAGTGGTGCCGCAGGGTGGCGGCGTTGCCGAAGCCGACCTCGTGGGCGATCCGGTCCACCGAGCGCCCGGTGGTCTCCAGCAGCTCCTCGGCGCGGAGCACCCGGCGGCTGGTGATCCAGGCGTGCGGGGTGGTGCCGGTCTCGGCGCGGAACCGGCGCGCGAAGGTGCGCGCCGACATCGACGCCCGGCGGGCCAGCTCCGCCACGGAGTGCTGCTCGTCGAGATGCTCGTCGAGCCAGGTCAGCAGCGGGGCGAGCGTGTCGGCGTCGTCGCAGGCGGCCACCGGGGTCCGGATGAACTGCGCCTGGCCGCCCTCGCGCTGCGGAGGGACCACCATCCTCCGGGCGATCTTGCCGGCTGCCGCGGCGCCGTACTCCTTGCGCCACAGGTGCAGGCAGGCGTCGATCCCGGCAGCGGTGCCCGCGCTGGTGATCACCGGGTCGGCGTCGACGTAGAGCACCTCCGGCACCACCCGGGCGCGCGGGTAGCGGGCGGCGAGCTCGGCGGTGTGTCGCCAGTGCGTGGTGCACTCCCGGTCGTCGAGCAGACCGGCCTCGCCGAGCACGAAGGCCCCGGAGCACACCGAGATCACCCGGGCACCTCGCGCGTGCGCGGCCCGGAGCGCCTCGACGAGCGCCGCGGGAACCGGCGCGTCGGTGTCGAAGGCCGGGACGCCCACCAGGTCCGCCTCGTTCACCCGCGCGAGGTCGTGCTCGACGGAGATCCCGAAGCCGCCGGAGGTGCGGTAGGTGCCGGGGCGGGGCGCGCAGACGGCGAAGTCGAGCACCGGCAGGCCGTCGTCGGAGCGGTCGGTCCCGAGCGCCTCACAGAGCACGCCGAGCTCGAAGGGGGCGATCCCGTCCGCGACCAGCACGGCGACGTTGGTGAGCATGGGACAGAGTCTGGCACAAGGTTGGCAGGAAATCGACGCACCCTGACCTGACTGCCACTCGTGGCAGTATCACGAGGAGCGCAGACTTGCTGCCATGACTACCGCACTCCTCCTCCTGGTCCTGGTCGCCGTCGTCCTGCTCGGGATGCTCGCCGCGGCGGCGTTCGTCAAGAACGACGGCTACGGCCGTCCCGGTCGCAGCACGCCCCGCAGCCACGTCCCGGACGTGTTCGACCCTCGCTCCCCCACCCGCTTCGCGTGAGCCGCGTGCGCCGCGCACGACGACGAGGGCCCGGTCACCTGTTCAGGTGACCGGGCCCTCGTGCGTGGATCGTCAGCTCCCGTCGCGGCGCCTCAGCGCCTCACGGGGTCAGCGTGCCTGACAGGTCAGGACGCGCCGCCGGTGAGCTTCTCGCGCAGCGCCTGCAGCGCCTCGTCCGAGGCGAGCGAGCCGCCGGTCTCGGCCGCCGCCTCCTCGACGCCGGCACCGCTGGAGTACGAGGTGGCCTCGCCGGCCTCGACCTCGGCCTGCTTGGCCTCGACCTGCTGCTTGACGTGCGCCTCCCAGCGAGCGTGCGCCTTGGCGTACTGCTCCTCCCAGGTGGCGCGCTGCTCGTCGTACCCCTCGAGCCACTCGCCGGTCTCCGGGTCGAAGCCCTCGGGGTAGATGTAGTTGCCCTGCTCGTCGTAGGACGCCGTCATGCCGTAGAGCGTCGGGTCGAACTCCTCCGACTCCGAGGCGGTCGCGGTGTCGTTGGCCTGCTTGAGCGACAGCGAGATCCGGCGACGCTCGAGGTCGATGTCGATGATCTTGACCATGACGTCGTCGTTGACCTGGACGACCTGCTCGGGGATCTCGACGTGACGCTCGGCGAGCTCGGAGATGTGCACCAGGCCCTCGATGCCCTCCTCGACCCGGACGAACGAACCGAACGGCACCAGCTTGGTGACCTTGCCCGGCACGATCTGGCCGATCTGGTGGGTCCGGGCGAAGTGCTGCCACGGGTCCTCCTGCGTCGCCTTCAGCGACAGGGAGACCCGCTCGCGGTCCATGTCCACGTCGAGGACCTCGACGGTGACCTCGTCGCCCACGGCGACGACCTCGGAGGGGTGGTCGATGTGCTTCCACGACAGCTCGGAGACGTGCACCAGGCCGTCGACGCCGCCGAGGTCCACGAACGCACCGAAGTTGACGATCGAGGAGACGACACCCTTGCGGATCTGACCCTTCTGGAGCTGGGTCAGGAAGCCCTGACGCACCTCGGACTGGGTCTGCTCGAGCCACGCACGACGTGAGAGCACGACGTTGTTGCGGTTCTTGTCCAGCTCGATGATCTTCGCCTCGAGCTCCTTGCCGACGTACGGCTGGAGGTCGCGGACGCGACGCATCTCCACCAGGGAGGCGGGCAGGAAGCCGCGCAGCCCGATGTCCAGGATGAGGCCACCCTTGACGACCTCGATGACGGTGCCGGTGACGACGCCGTCCTCTTCCTTGACCTGCTCGATGGTGCCCCAGGCGCGCTCGTACTGGGCGCGCTTCTTGGACAGGATCAGGCGGCCTTCCTTGTCCTCCTTCTGGAGGACGAGGGCCTCGACCTTGTCACCGACGGAGACCACCTCGGAGGGGTCGACGTCGTGCTTGATCGAGAGCTCGCGCGAGGGGATGACACCCTCGGTCTTGTAGCCGATGTCGAGCAGGACCTCGTCGCGGTCGACCTTCACGATCGTGCCTTCGACGATGTCGCCGTCGTTGAAGTACTTGATGGTCGCGTCGATGGCGGCGAGGAAGTCCTCTTCGGACCCGATGTCGTTGACCGCGATCTGCGGGGCGTCCTGAAGAGCGGGGGTGATCGTCATAAGGGAGTGGGTTCCTTGGAATGGATAGTTGTCGTACGGACGCGCCAGAGCCCTGTTTCACTACCTGGTGTCCGGCTTGCGGCGATAGCGAGCGAGAACCTGCTCCGTCTGAGACTCCGGCAGACTCCTGCGCACCGGTCAGGATACGCGCCCCGGGACGCGTGCGTCCAACCGGGACGACGACCGCCCTCGGCGTCCGCTCGGCTCACGGTACGGCGTGCAGGTCGGCGTCGCGCGCGACGGCCCGCAGCTGCGCGTCGGCCCGCTCGGTCACCGGGTTCTCGCCGCGCCGCGCGGCCAGGTCCATCAGCGCGGCGAGGTCCGCGGCGCGGGCCTGGTCGAGCAGCCGCGCCCGGTCCAGGCCGTCCAGCCCGGCGGTCACGTCCAGGTAGGAGTCGAGCACCCCCTCGACCAGCAGCGGGTCCCGGTCGAAGCGCAGCAGGTTGCCGAGATCCGCACCCGGCGCTCCGGCGTGCGCGAACTCCCAGTCCACCACCCCGGTCACGGCACCGGTGGCCGCGTCCACCAGCAGGTTCTTGGCGTTGAAGTCGCTGTGCACCAGGCAGCTGCGCTCCACCCGGTCGAGCAGGTCCTGCGCCCGGTCGGCCGCGGCCAGCAGGCCGCCGTACTCCCGCTCGGACCAGTCCGCCAGCGCGGAGCCCACGCGGCGCTCCTCCACGAAGCCCACCAGATCCGCCGCCCCGGGCCACCGCTCGATCCGCAGGTCGGCGTCGGCGAACCTGCCGGGGCGCAGCATCGGCACTCCGGCCAGCCGGCCGAGCGCCGCGCCCAGCGCGGCCGCCACCGTGTGGCGCACGTCGTCGCGCAGCCGCGGCCAGGCGACCTCGAGCCGCTCCCCCGGCAGGAACGAGGTGACCAGCAGCGCCGGGGTGCCGGCCGCCGGGTCCGGGCGCCGGAGCTCGAGCACCCGCGGGACCGGCAGCAGGCCGCGCACGAGCCGCAGCACCGCCGCGTCCACCTCCACCGCCCCGGCCCCCCGCTGTGCCCCGCGCCCGGCGTACACCCGGACCACGCTCCGCTCTCCCGCCGAGGTGGCCAGGAACGTCTCGCCGCTGTAGCCGCCCTCGAGCGGGGTCATGCCGTAGTCCACGCACGGCATGCTGCCAGGCAGCGGCGACACCCGGACCTCCGCCCGGCGGGGCGCGTTAGGCTCGGGGTATGCCGCTCCCCGGCCCGGTGCCCCTCCCGGCCCGCTTCACCGCCGTCGACGGCACCCCCGCGGTGCACTGCGCGGCCCCCAGCGGGGGCGATCCCCGATGAGCATGCCCGCCGGGATCCACCCGACCCGCCGGCCGGTGTCCGAGGACGACAGCCGGCGCGCGAACCGGCGCGACTGGGACGCCTACGCCGACGAGTACCAGTCCACCCACGGTGCCTTCCTCCGCGACATCGGCTTCGTCTGGGGGCCGGAGGGCACCGACGAGGCCGAGGTCGGCGTGCTCGGCGACGTGGCCGGTCGCGACGTCCTCGAGCTCGGCTGCGGCGCCGCCCAGTGCGCCCGGTGGCTGACCCGTCGGGGGGCGCGCGCGGTCGGGCTGGACCTCTCCTACCGGCAGCTGCAGCACTCGCGCCGCATCGACGCCGAGCACGGCACCCACGTGCCGCTGGTCTGCGCGACCGCGACGCACCTGCCCTTCGCCGACCGCTGCTTCGACGTGGTGTTCTCCTCCTTCGGCGCGCTGCAGTTCGTCGAGGACGGGCCGCGGCTGCTCACGGAGGTGGCCCGGGTGACCCGCCCCGGCGGCCGGTTCGCCTTCTCCGTCACCCACCCGATCCGGTGGGCGATGCCCGACGACCCCGGCGAGGACGGGCTCCGGGTCACCCAGTCGTACTGGGACCGGACGCCGTACGTCGAGCAGGACGACGACGGGCTGCCGACGTACGTCGAGCACCACCGCACGCTCGGCGACTGGGTGCGGCTGCTCGCCGCCGCCGGCTTCGCCCTCACCGACCTCGTGGAGCCGGAGTGGCCCGAGGGCCACGACCGGATCTGGGGCGGCTGGGGCCCGGTGCGCGGCGCCCTGATCCCCGGTACGGCGATCTTCAGCGCGGTGCTCGCCGGGCGGTGACGCGCCCGCACACGACAGGAGGAGGGTGGCAGCCCGCCACCCTCCTCCTGTCGTGCTGGGTCTGATCAGATGAAGCGGCGCCGCAGCGCGAACGCGCCGGCACCGGCACCGAGCACCGCGAGGCCGCCGACACCGCGGGCGAGGTTGCGCGAGGACTCGCCGTCGTCACCTTCGATGATGAAGCTGTAGGCGGTCAGGCCCATCGCGCCCTCCGGGGCGCCGAAGGCCATGTCCTCGGTGTCGGCGCGCTCGGCACCGGCCTGCATCGTCGCGAACAGCGCCCCGTAGTTCTGGGCGGTGTCCTCCCCGGCCGCGATGAGCTTGGTGGTGCCTTCGGACGACAGCCGCGAGGCGCCGTCGACGAGCTGGGGAGCACCGTCGGCCGCCTGGGTCAGCCCCTCCCGCAGCCGGCTGGAGCCGTTCGCGGCGTCCTGCAGACCGTCGGCGAGCTGGTCGGCACCGCCGGCGAGCTGGGACGAGCCGTCCTTGGCCGTGCCCGTGCCGGCGGCGAGCTTGCTCGCTCCGTCATCGATCTGACCGAGCCCGTCGGAGAGGTCCCCGGCACCGACCGCAAGCAGCGCACCGCCGTCGTTCAGCTGGTCGACGCCGCTGACCAGCTTCGCCACTCCGTCGGTCAGCTCGGTGCCACCGTCGGCCAGCGCGGCCGCGGCGCAGCGAAGGGTGACCGTCGGGTCACAGCCCTTGGTCGGCTGGCCGATGCCTGCGAGCAGCTCCGCCTCGATGCTGGTGGTGATGCCGTCGACCAGATCCGGGATCTTCGCCGTGATCAGCGACAGCGCCTGGGAGATCCCGCAGAAGTCAGCGGCCGTCTTGTCAGTCTGGGACGGGTCGCAGGGCGAGTTGTAGAGCGCCTTCTTGAGCGCCTTGATGCCGGGGACAGCCTCCCCGTAGAGGCCGGCTGCGATGATGTTCAGCTTGTCCGAGGCGAGCTGCGCCTGGGCGGCGAGGCCACCGTCTTCGAAGCCGGTACCGGCCGGCAGCACGCCGGCCTTGAGTCCGTAGCCGAACGCGGCGACTGCCGCGGCCTTGCAGGGGTTCGTGTCAGCCAGTGCGAGGTTGCTCAACGGCGGCAGTGAGTCCGTCCGGGTTTGGCAACCTGCCAGCACGTGCAACGCGTCATATGCGCCCACCGCGGACGGGAGCAGCTTCGCGTTGATCGTCGCGACACCGGTCGCAAGCTTCTCCGAGATGATCTTGGCGCCGTCGGCCGCTCCGCAGTCATCGGCTCGCACGCTGTCGTCCAGCGGGTCCTGATCGCAGTTGGCCCTCCCGTAGGGGCTTTCGATGCCGTACTGCAGCAGGTTCAGACCGCCGAGGACCGTCCCCTTGGTGAGGTCTCCGGGCTGACCGATGCCCCCGACGATCGCGTTCAGGGTGCCCAGCAGCCGAAGGTAGTCGGGGTTGGCGTTCAGCTGCTTCTTGACGCTCTCGGGCAACGCGTCGACACCGTCGTATAGGTCCTTGAGGCCCGCCGCGAGCGCCTGCTGGCCGGCAGCCAGACGCTCGGCGCCGCTGCTCAGGTCGCCCACGCCCCCGTCGAGCTGGTTCAGACCGGCATCCAGTCGACCGGCACCGTCGGACAGCTGGGTGCTGCCGGCGTACGCCTCACCTGTGCCGGCGGCGAGCCGCCGTGCGCCGGAGTTGAGAAGTCCGAGGCCGGAGTCGAGCTGGCCGGCGCCGTCGGCCAGCTTGCGCGAGCCGGGCACCGCCGAGCCCGCGAGACCCTGCTCGAGCTCGCCCGAGCCGTCCCGCAGCTTGATCAGCCCGGCGAGCAGGTCGGCCGCGCCGTCGCGGAGCTTGAGGAGGTTGCCGTCGATCTGCGTGGCGCCGTCGGTGAGCTCCGCGCCGGTGGCGGCGCCGCCCTGGTAGCTGTCCGCGGCCGTCGAGAACGACGGGCTCTTGAGCGGGTTCACCGGCAGCGCCGAGATCTCCGCGCGCGGGATCACCCCGTCGACGATGTCGGCGGTGTAGCCGAAGACCGACGTGGTGGAGGCGATCGGCGGGAACAGCGTCATCGTGAACGACAGCTTGGTGCCGCCCTTGCCGTCGCCGGCCATGTTGGCCTGGTCGGACTGCACGTCCTGGAAGCTCGACGGCAGGACGGTCGTCAGGGACCCGACGATCGGGATCGGGACCTCGATGGTCCGCGTGACGGTGCCCCCCTTGCCGTCGTCGAAGGTGAGCTCCTGCTTCTCCGCGGTCTGGTTCTTGACGGTGTACTGCACCTCGAGGGTGCCGTCCTCGCCCACCACGTCGCCAGGCTCCACCCGCTTGCCGTCCAGGGTGTAGACCACCTGGACCGAGAGGGGCAGGTCCTCGTCGTAGTTGCTGACCGCGCGGAGCCGCTTCTCGCCCGCGACGTCCGCGTTGATGACCGCCTCGCCGTCCTGGACGTTCCAGCCGCCGAAGCCGTCGAGGTTCCGCAGCCCGTCGGTGCTCACCGGGTTGCGCAGCTCCACGCTCCCCGAGCCGGTCAGGTCGACCTGCTCGTAGACCCGGCTGCTGCGCACCTCACCGGTGGGCGAGGTGTAGACCTGCACGGTCTCGGTGTTGACCACCGAGACGTCGCCGTCCGCGGCCGCCGCCGACGTCGTCATCATGCTGGCAACGATCGCGGAGACGCCGAGCACGGCGGCGCTCCTGCTGAGGATCGGGTAGGGCGCCATCAGCGGTTCTTCTCCATCATGAGGTCGTCGAGGGGTGCGGTGTCGTCGCGGTCCGGCGTCGGACGGCGGTGGGACGAGGACGAGCGACCGGCCGAGACGGGGCCGAACGCGGCCGCGGCGAGGAAGCCCAGCGCGACGTTGAACAGCACCGTGGTGGCCGCGGTGAGCGAGGTGCTGGCCACCTCGGGCGGAGCGGCGGCGTAGGAGAACTCGAAGGCTCCGGCCATGGCGGCCGTGCCCAGCAGCAGCGTCCAGAGCGGGATCCGGTCCTGCGTCGCGACCGCGATCAGGACGCAGACCAGGACGACGGCGCCCACGGCGACCGCGCGGCCTCCGGCGCTGTCGGGCAGCAGGCCCGCGCGGACCAGGTAGCCGACCCACGCGACCACGAAGCCGAGGGCGAACCCGCCCAGTCGCACCAGCGGGGTGCGGTCCGGCACCAGGGCCAGCACGCCTCCGAGCGCGGCACCGAGCAGAGCCGCCGACTCGAGCTCGAGATCCATGGCTGCGCTGAGCAACATCACCAGCACAGCCGCCAGGACCAACATGAGTCCGGGCAGCAACGTCTTGCGCATTCCTGCGTCCCTCCACGACAGACACCGGGGACTGTCCGGTCCCAGGCACAGTGCCCCGCCGTGGCGCACTGACCCGCGACTGTATCTACCGGAAGGTAACTATGGGCGAGATTGGCGGATTGGGAGCGTTACGTACGACACATTCTCCTGCGAGAACACGTGTGGACGCGCAACTATCCCGTTCGGGGCCCTCGTGGCTGCCGCGCGAGGCTCAGGCGACACCGGCCGGTGCGGGCTCGTCCTGCCGTGGTCCGCCGCCGGAGTCGTCGACGTGCCGACCACGTCCGGTCAGGGCGAGCGCCGCCCCGATGACGACGAGCAGCAGTCCCGCGATGAGAGCGATGAGCGGAACGGTGTTGCGCACCAGGTTCAGCTCGTTGCCGAGGGGTTCGTACTTGTCGATCCGCGACCTGATGGTGGCGTCGGAGTACGACGTGTCGACCGCCGTGGTGGTGATGACGTCCTTGCCCTGGTAGCGCAGGGTGCTCCGCTGGGACTCGACCCGGTCGAAGACCACTCCGGTGCGGGGCTCGACCCAGAGCGCACGCTCATTGGCGTAGACCCGCTCGACCTTCACGGGCTTGCTGCCCTTGGCGCCGACCAGCGCGGGCGGCACCTTCGCCGTACCGGTCACCGTCGGCTCGATCGTCTGGACGAACTTGTACGTCGTGACGTTGTTGACGTCCTCCACGCGCTCGAACTTGATGGGAACGGCCTTCAGCAAACTGGTGTCCCACCATTGATAGGTCTGCTTCTGGGTGTTGAAGGGGAACTTGAAGACCAGACCCTCGTGCCTGACCGGTTGCTGCTCCCCCTCGACGGTCTCGTAGAACTCGCCGCAGCAGTTGACGGCCTCCCCGGAGTTCTGGTCGAAGGCCGCGCGGTCGATGCTGCGGGAGCGGACGACCCCCTTGGAGTCCTTCGTGGAGGAGGTGTTCACCCACACGGTGACGCCGTCCGGTGCGTCCTCCGAGGCCTTGAGGTCGCCGACCGTCTTCGCGGTGGTGGTGAGGTCGGTCCGGATCTCCGAGAGCGAAGCGATGTCGAACACGGTGGCTCCGGGACCGTTCAGGACCGTCAGCGTGTTCTGGTCGTAGGGAGCGACGGCCAGCTTCGGGTAGGCGTAGAAGCGGGCCAGCGGCGCCAGCACCAGCAGGAACATCCCGAGACCGACCAGGACCAGCCCGACGATCCGGCGCATCCGCTTCCCCTCCCCTGTGGACGAAAGCGGGATCCGCCTCGTCGGCTCGGCACTGCCTCTCGGCAGGCTCCTTCTTGGAGCGAGTATGCGAACCCCCGTCGCGGGTCACCCAGGGTCCTACGGCCCGTGTTCACCCAGTGCGGCGCAACACCATCCACAGGTTCCACGTCAGCACCTCACGCAACAGCGGTAGCCGCAGCACCACGGCTGCCCAGGGCGGCAGGTAGCGCGGGCGCAGCTCCAGGACCTCGAAGTCCCGGGCCTGTGCGGACCAGCGGAGCCCGTCGCGGACGTGGGCGGCGTACATCGTGGACCCGAAGAGGTTCTTCGGCGGAACGCCGTGGGTGCGCGCATAGCGGCGCGCGGCACGATTTCCCCCGAAGTAGTGCCAAGGCGACGTCTCGTGACCACCCCAGGGCCCGAACCAGACGGTGAACGACAGCACGAGCAGCCCCCCGGGCCGAACGACCCTGGCCATCGCGTCGCAGGCGGACGCAAAGTCCGGAACATGCTCGAGCATGTTGCTGGAGAAGGCGATGTCGACGCTTCTGTCGGCCAGCGGACTCTGCTCGACGCGGCCCACGACGGCCGACCGGTCGGCCGGGCCGTCCAGCGTCAGCTCCACCGGGTCGGCGTCCACGAGCACCGTGCGTGCTCCCGCCGCCCGGAACGCCCGGGTGTAGAAGCCGGGTCCGCCGCCGAAGTCCGCCACCAGCCGGCCACGCACCAGAGCGTGCCGGGCCACCTGGCGCACCGCGTCGTCGGCGATCAACCCGTAGAAGCCGCGCGGGTCCGACTGCTCCTCGCGGAACGCGCGGAACAGCCGCACCGACCGGCGCAGACCGTCGGCGGACCTGCTGCTCGAGGATCGCATCGGCGCGCACCCACCTCCCGGGCCAGTATCGAGGGAGGCGGCCCCGGATGCGGCTGAAGTCCAGAACACTCCGCCCGGACCGCCGACCCCGGCTGCTGGTGCTCAACTGGCGCGACCCGTGGCACCCCGAGGGCGGCGGCTCCGAGCTCTACGTGCAGCAGGTGTGCCGAAGGCTGGCGGCCGGCGGCGTCACCGTCACCATGTTCACCGCCCGCTATCCCGGCGCCCGCCGCGACGAGGTCCGCGAGGGGATCCGCTACCTGCGGCGTGGCGGCCACGTCACCGTCTACCTGTGGGCCGCCCTGCTGCTCGCGACCCGTCGGCTCCGCGGCTTCGACCGGGTCCTCGAGGTCCAGAACGGGATGCCGTTCCTGGCCGGCCTCTTCACCCGCCGCCCGGTGGTCGTCCTCGTGCACCACGTGCACCGCGAGCAGTGGTCGATCCTCGGTCCGGCGCTGGCGCGCGTGGGCTGGTTCATGGAGTCGCGCGTGGCGGTGCGGATCAACCGTGGCAACCGGTACGTCGCCGTCAGCGAGGCCACCCGGGAGGAGCTGGCCGGGCTCGGGGTGCGGGCCGCCGACGTGCGGGTCGCCTACAACGGCACGCCGGCCATGCCGTCGGCCGACGTACCCGGGCCGGACGAGACGCCGAGGGTCGTGGTGCTGAGCCGGCTGGTGCCCCACAAGCAGATCGAGCACGCCCTCGACGCCACAGCCCGGCTGGTCGAGGCGGTCCCCGGGCTGCAGCTCGACGTGGTCGGGGCGGGCTGGTGGCACGACCACCTGGTGGCCGACGTGCAGCGCCTCGGACTCGAGGAGCGGGTCACCTTCCACGGGCACGTGACGGACGAGGAGAAGTTCCAGATCCTCTCCCGGGCGTGGGTGCACCTCCTGCCGTCGGTCAAGGAGGGCTGGGGGCTCGCCATCGTCGAGGCCGCGACGGTCGGGGTGCCGTCGTTGGCCTACCGGTCCGCCGGCGGCGTCCGGGAGTCGATCCAGGAGGGAGTGACCGGACTGCTCGCCGACGGATACGAGGACCTGGTGGAGCAGCTGCGGCGGCTGCTGACCGACGAGCCGCTGCGCAGCTCGCTCGGTGAGAAGGCCCGGATCCGGTCCGGCTCGTTCACGTGGCCGGCCACCACGGCGTCGGTGCGCGCCGCGCTGGAAATCTAGGCGTCGGCGTACTGCACGATCGCGGCCTGGTCAGCGACGTCGGGCGGCGCCGAGACCGTGGCCACCAACCCGAACGTCGCCACCAGCGACACCACGGCTCCGGCTACCGCCGCGACGATCACCCCAACGATGCTCGAACCCATCATCTTCCCTTTCTGGGCCTGTCCGGCCGTGCGCCCAGGCTCGACCCTTCCTGCTCCAGCAGCCTGCCACGGAGACGCCGGGCGAGCATGAGTCCAAAGACCCCCAGCACCCAGACCAGGACACCCGCATCGATGATCAGCACGAACGACCGCCAGCCGGGCGGCGGGGTGGCCGCTGCCGCGGCGTCCAGGTCCACCAGGCGCAGCCCGGGCCCGTCGTGCACGACCCGGCCGATGCCGTCCGGGAGCCACGTCGGGCCGGGTGTGCCCTTCTCGACCAGCACCCAGCCGACGCCCTCGCGGGCCAGCGTCGAGGCGACGGAGCGGCGGTCCCGCAACGAGCGCCCGACCCGTGCGGCCACCGGGTCCTCCCCCGGGAGGGACCGGTCGGGACCGAGCCGGAGTACGTCGTTGGTCAGCACGTCGCCGACGAAGAACCGCGGCGCCGGGTCGAGCACGGCGCGGGAACGGTTCCAGGTGTAGCGGCGGTAGATCTCGAAGGGCAGCACCACCACGCCCTCGTCCGGTCGGACGCGCGTGGCCATCACCTCGGCGACGACATCCCACTCGGAGGGGTACTCCACCGGCTGCAGCCGACCGAGCTGTCCCCAGGCCAGACCCGGGAGGACCGCGACCGGAAGCACGACCAGCGCGGCCAGCAGTGCCGGGACCCCGGTGCGCCGGCCGTGGAGGTCCTGCACCCGGGCGACCAGCGCCGCCAACCCGGCGGCCGCCAGCAGGGCCAGGAGCGCCACCCACTTCTGCGAGTCCCGGAGCAGGCCGCCGCCGGGCACGTGCACGATCCACCACTCGAACACCGGTCGAGCGGCGGCGGTGGCCGGCAGCCACGCCAGCGCCAGCCCGAGACCCGCGGCCAGCGCGAGCGCGGTCATCGCCGGGTCGCCGTGGCGCACCGCCCGCCCGGCCCCGAGCAGCCCGGCGAGCACCAGCAGCAGGGCGAGCACGGCCAGCAGCAACGCCCCGCGCTCCGGCGGGACGATCGCGACCTTCCAGATCCCACCGAGCGACGCCAGGCTGCCCAGGGTGCCCAGACCGGTGTCCGGCCGGGCCGCGAAGGCCGTGACCCCGGAGGGGTCCTCGGGGCGGGTGGAGGCCAGCACCCCCGGCAGCAGCCAGGGGAGGTTCAGCGCAACGACGCAGCCGAGCGTCAGGGCGGTGACCCGGAGCCGGTCCCGGCGCGCCAAGACCACCACCGCCACCGCCACCAGGCCGGCGAGCACGCCGCCGGTCGGGCTCGTCGCCGCGGCCACCGCGACGCAGACCACCAGCGCCGGCAGCGAGCGCGGCTGCCGGTCCCGCACCCGCTCGGCGGCGGCCACCACCCAGGGAAGGGCCGCGTAGCCGCAGAGCAGCGCCCAGTGGCCGATGGCCAGCCGCTCGTACACATAGGGGTTCCACACGAACAGCGCAGCCGCCGCGCACTGCGCCGTACGCCCGTGCCGGCGCACCAGCCGGGCCATGCCCCAGCCCCCGCCGCTGAGCAGACCGAGCAGGACGAGCTTCTGGAGCAGGTCGCCGGGAACCAGCTGCGTCAGCACGGACACGACCGCGTCGCCCGGCACCGCACGCGGCACCGATCCGTCCACCCCCAACCAGCGGTCCTTCCACGGCTGCTCCGGGACGAAGACCATGTCCCCGACGAGGGCGAACCCGCGGTGCAGCAGCAGCGGGCCGCACACCACCGCCCCGAGGAGCAGGCACCAGCCGAGCACCAGGCCGGGCACCGGCTTCCTCAGCTCCCCGGCCACGGCGCCCCCACGGTGAGATCGGTGACGCAGAGCCGGGGCGCACCGGCGGGACGGACGAAGGTGACCATCGGCGCCTCCGCACGGGTGAGCAGGGACAGGTGCCCGAACCCGGCCGGTGCGGCGACGTAGCGGGGCACCCCGATCGGTGACAGGCCGACGAGCAGCGCGGTGTCCCGGTCGGCGAAGTAGCCGAGCTGGACGACCCGGCGGACGCCGGCGCGTCCGGAGTGGGTGAAGACGCGGGTCGGCCGCGCCGAGGCCGGCCAGCCGCACCCCGGCTGCGGGCCGACCTCGCTGAACTCGGGCTGCGGGACGACGACCGGCGCGAGGAAACCGAACCCGTCGGCCATCCGGAGGTCTGCCGACGGCTGGTCGAAGATCGGCTGTTGGCCCGCCGCCGCGAACACCACGCCGACCGGCTGCGCGACCACCCCTACCGGCGGCGCGGCAGCGTCGACGATCACGACCTCCGGCAGCGCCTGGTGCTCGGCCAACAGCCGGGTGACGTAGGCCTTGGCATAGGCGTGGGACAGCTGGTCCTTCAGCGCCTGCACCGAGATCCAGCTGCTGGCCACCAGCACCGCACAGACCGCGACACACACCTGGAGCAGACGATGCTGCGGGGTCCAGTGGGGCGACGGCTCCTCCTCACCCGCCGGGGCGAACGCCGCGGTCACCGCGATCGCCACCACCGGCAGCGCATCGGTGACGTAGCGCGGGTCGCGGGCCAGCAGCAGCGCGAAGTCGGAGCGAGCCAGCAGCACCAGTCCCAGGTCCATGAAGAGGTAGGCGCCCAGCAGCAGCCCCGCCCGCAGCGCGGCCCGGGGCTGCCGGCTCCAGGCCCAGCCGGCGAGGAGCACGACTCCGGTCGTGGCGACGGCGAGGGCGAACGTCCCCGGCGTCGGGTAGACGGTGTTCTCCCCGCCGGTCTGCGTCCAGGGCCCGCCGACGACGCCGGGCAGCAGCATCTTCACCACCGCGTTCAGCAGGAAGTCCTGGTACGACGCACGCGCCCCGACGCCGGCTTCGCCGCGGCCCACGATCACCAGGTAGCCGACGGTGTACGCGACGCCGACCAGCAGCCAGACGCTCCACTGGGCCCGGTAACGCCGCAGCAGCAGCCGCCGGTCCGCCCACCGCGCGTCGTCCAGCAGCAGGAGCTGCACCAGCACCAGCAGCGGGATGATCAGCAGCGCCTTCTCCCAGAAGACCAGCCCGAGGACCAGGGCGAGCACCGTCAGCGCCTTCCACCGCCATCCGGGAGTGCGGTGGTCCTTGATGCAGGCGGCCAGCGCCAGCAGCATCGTGCACTGCAGGGGCAACGCCTGCAGGCCCGCCGCCCACCAGGTCCCCGCCACCAGCCCGAGCGGCGAGAACAGGTAGATCGCGTAGCCGACCAGGACCTCCGGGCGGCCCGGCCACAGCAGCAGCAGCACCCACAGCAGCAGCGCCGACGCGACCAGCTGGAGCGCGACCAGGGTCACCGCCGGCGCCACGAAGGAGAACTCCAGCCGGGAGACCACCCAGACCACGAAGAACTGCCCCGGCATGACGTGTCCGTTGTAGTCCTGCAGCAGGAACCCGGCGCTCAGCCCTCGGGAGTGCGCGTCGGCGAGGTAGCGGAAGTCGTCCTGCCAGAAGTAGCTCTGGAACGTGATCGTCCCCCGCCAGACCGTCTGGATCGCCAGCATCAGCAGGGCGACCTTGAGGACCGGTCCGCTCTCGACGTACCGGCCCCGGTGCCGGCCGGCAGCACCGGTGCTCACCGGCGGTCCGTCTCGTCGATCGGCCCGCGTCCCAGCAGCTCGCGCCCCACCAGCAGCCCCACCCCCAGGGCCACCAGCACGTCGACGCCGGTGGGGGCGACGACGGTGGTGTCGACGGCGACCGCGGCCCACACCGCGGCTACCCCGGAGAGCACCACGCAGAGCCCCCGGACCGCGGCGCGCTCGGTGCGCTGGAGAAGCGTGCCGCCGACGACGGCGCCGGCCGCGAACGGCCAGGACACCAGGGCGACCGCGACCGCGCCCAGGGAGACCGCGACCCACCGTGCCAGCGCGACCGGCCTAGCCGGGTGCCGCGGCGCGCCCGCGCCGGGCCGGCGGTCCGCGAGCGGCGCCGGTCGGTCGGCGCCGCGGTCCGGCCGGAGCAGCAGCCCGACCGCCAGCAGCACCAGCAGCGCAGCGACGACGAGCCCGGCGACCAGCGCGCCGCGGAACACCGGCTGGGGGCGTACTCCAGCACCACGGTGCCGCGCGACCGGGCCGGGAGCAGCCAGCCCTGCATCCAGCCGTCCGGCGAGACCCGGGGAAGCCGGCGGCCGCCCAGCGTGGCCGTCCAGCCAGGGTTCTCGCTCTGCGGCACCACGAGGACGGCCGGTCCGGCGGTGCGGACCCGGACGGAGCGCGAGGTCGCGCTCCAACGCTGCACGTCCAGCCGGTCGCCGCCCCCCTGCGCACCGGGCGCGGCGCCGGTGCCGGTGCCGGTGCCGGTGCCGGACAGCGCCGGTGCGACGACGGGTCGCAGCTCCAGGTGGGTCACCCCGAAGCCGGACGGGTTCTGCACGACGACCGGGACCGCGCGCCCGGCCGGGAGGAGTGGCCCGCCGCCGCACGGCTCGACCCGCAGCTCGTCGCCGCGCAGGATGTCCCCGATCCGGCCGACCAGGCGGGTCGGGGTGGTGCGGCCCCCCGACGTCACGGTCGGACCGAGGCCGCAGACCGACCCGGTGGGAGCGGTGGCGGGCGCCCGGTAGGTCAGGCCGCCGAGACCGACGATGCCCAGCTCGGACACCGCGAACGGCGCGTCCCCTCGTGCGGTGCGGTTCTGTCTGAGGGCGATCCGCAGGTGACGGGTGCGGACCGGCCGCATGGCCGCGAGGTTCCCGCCGCCGACCCGGACCGTCTGGCTGCCCTGGTCGCTGGTCACCCGCAGGATGCTCGGCAGCCGCCCCGGAGACCCGGGCAGCAGCGACGGCCGGATCCGCGAGATCACCCTCGGTTCGCGCCAGCGCAGGTCCAGCACCGGGGCCTGGTCGCCGGGTGCGGCCAGCCACAGCGAGCCCGGGTCGCCGTCGAAGGCGTTCTGCGGGACGACCGCCGGGTCCCCGGCGAAGAAGGAGGTCGCCCGGACGGTGACCTGCCGGGAGGACAGCGGCTCGAACAGGGCGGCCAGCCCGGGGCCGTTGGTCGCGACCGCCCCGCCGGTGAGCAGCCGGGGACCGGGGTCGCGGACCCGGAGCAGCCGCCGGAACCCGGTCTGCTCGGTGGACACCGCCCCCGGGTCGGCGTCGCACAGGAGCCGGCGGTCCGCCGTGATCCGGCACACCCGCCGGCCCGGGTCACTGGTGAGCAGCACCGTGGTGTCCCGGCCGACGACACCGGGGACCACCAGCGACCGCTGAGGGTCGAGTCCGCCCACCACCAGCCGCGCCAGGCGGACCTGGTGGTTGCCCTCCGGTGCCGCGGTCACCGTCACCCGCAGCCGCCTGATCGGCACCGGCGGCAGCGGGAGCCCACGCACCAGTCCGTCGCTGCCCACCGACGTCCCGGTGCTCCCCTGGTCGGTGTCGATCCGGACCGCCCGCACCGGGACCCCGTGCGTGACGTCGAACTCCAGCGTCACCGGGCCCAGCACCTCGGGCCGCGGCAGCCGCAGCTCGATCCACTGGCCCTGCGCCGAGGTCAGCGGCGAGCTGGTCCACGACGTCAGTGCCGAGCCGTCGAGGGCCGCCCACGGCGCCTCCTCCGGGCGCACCGGACCGGCGGTGTCGGCGTAGCCGGCGGACGAGGACGCCCGGACCTCGCTGACGCCGGAGTACCGCGCGACGGTCAGCGGGCCCGGACCGGCGTAGTCGTGCGCGGCCCGGGTGACCCGGAACGGCTCCCCGGGCGTCATCACGTCGGAGACCGCGGCATGGACCCGGCCGAAGTTCCGCTCGACCCGGCGCTCGACGTCGGTCACGAACGTGGTCGGCCGGGCCTGGACCTCGGGGACGAGCAGCCGGCCCGGGGGCAGGAGGCCGGCCGCCCCCAGTGCGGCGACGGCGGCGGAGCCGCCCGCGAGGGTGGCTCGTTCGTCGTACGGCAGCAGCCGCGCCCGCGGCTCCGCGGCCGGAGCGAACGGGCGGAACACCTCGAGCAGGGGCTCGGCCCCGCCGCCGAAGCTGCGGGCGAGGGTGATCCCCGGCGCGTTCACGACGGCGTCGTGCACCTCCGAGGCCGGCGGGGCGTCGGTCTCGCGCCCGTCGAGGTCGTGGCGCAGCACCACATGGGTGATGCCCAGCCTGACCAGGAGCTCGGCGAACCCGTCGGCGGGCCGGCCCGAGGTGACCAGCTGCTCCAGCGAGTCGAGCAGCCGGGTGGTCGCCGCCGGAACCAGCGGGGTCTGGTCGCGCATCACCCACGGCGTCGGGGTCAGCACCTGCAACGGGGTGTCGATGGTGCGGCCCCAGGTCTGGATCGCGAAACCCGAGGCCGGGAGCACCAGCACCCGGGTGGGGCCGGGCTGGTCGTCGAGGTAGCCGGCCACCGCCCGCCAGGAGCGGGGCAGGTCGTCGAAGCCGCCGGTCGGCCGCAGGTGCCCGGCGTACGCCGGTGCCGCCGAGGCGACGACCGCCAGCGTGACGAGCACCGCCGCCGCGCGGACGCCCGCGGCCCGCAGCCGGCCGGTCGCGGCGGCCGCCGAGCCGGCCCGGAGCAGCGCCGCGGTCGCGGCCCCGACCCCGAGGCTGAGCGGCAGCCGCACCAGCGGGTCGAGCTTGTGGATGTTGCGGAACGGCGCCAGCGGCCCGTCGAGCAGGCTGAGCCAGGTGTCGCGCAGCGGCGACGCGTCCCAGCCGCCGCTGCCGAGGGTCAGCACCAGCAGGCCGAGGCTGACCCCGGTCAGCAGCACCTTGCGCTGCGGCCACGGGAGCAGGCTCAGACCCAGCAGACCGGCGACGGCGACCGCCCAGGTGATCACGACCAGGGCCGGCGAGGAGACGAGCTCCCAGCCGGCCTGCCACCCCGAGGTCGCGCCGCCGGAGAGGAAGGCGACCCAGTGGTCGGTGCCGCGCAGCGCCGCGAGCCAGCCGATGGAGCTCGTGGTGTTGCGGGAGGACTCGATGTAGTCCAGGAACGGTGGGCTGTACCGGCCCAGCAGCAGCAGCGGCACCAACCACCACAGGCTGGCGAGGAGCACCAGCGTTCCCCAGGCGGCCAGGTCGGTGAGCCGGCGGCGCCAGGGCTGGAGCGCCATCAGCAGGACCAGCAGCGGCAGCACCAGGGTGGCGATGACCTCCGTGGCGTTCTGGCCCCCCATGAACGGGATGGTCGCCGCCGAGGCCACCAACGCCGTGCGCCGGCGCATGCTGCCGCCGAGGTAGCGGACCAGCGGCAGCACCGTCCACGGCAGCACCGCGGCGGGCAACGCCTCGCCCGAGAGCCCGCCGACCGTGGTGAGCACCCGCGGCGCCAGGGCGTAGGCGAGCCCGGCCACGGTCGCGGCCAGAGCCCCGCCCCCGACCCACCGGCCGCTCAGCCGTCGGGCGCCGTCGTACGCGAGCAGCATCACCGCCGCGGTCCAGAGCCGCTGCCAGACCCACATCGGCACCGGGAGCGCGGTGCCGAGCAGGAAGACCGGACCCAGCGGGAACAGGTAGCCGCTCGCCTGGTTCTGCAGCTCGCCGACCGCGGCCTGCGGGTTCCACAGCGTGAGGCTGCGCTGCATGAACGCCAGCGGGTCGACCTGCAGGTCCAGCTTCGTGTCGAAGGTCAGCAGGCCCGGTTGCTGCAGCAGGTTCAGCGCCACCACCGCGACCACCACGGCCGCCTGGACGAGCAGACCCGTGCGGCTCCCCCGTGACCGGTTGGGGCTGCTCTCCCGCACGACTCCCGGGTCCCTCCCGCGGTCGTCGCGCACGCCGACACCGCATCCTCCGTGACGGGTACGGTCGTGACCGACCCCACCCGTCCCGACCTGTGGAAGAGTCCGGCCATGTCCCACGTGCCCCTGCCGAGCTTTGACGATACCTGGGCGAAGGCCCACGAGGTGCGGGGTTGGCTGACCCGGGAGCAGGCCCGGCTGCTGTGGGACCAAGCGCTCGCGATGACCGCTCCCACCGCGGTCGAGATCGGCAGCCACGCGGGTCGTTCGACCCTGGTGCTCGGCGAGGCAGCCCGGTCCAGCGGCGGCCGGGTGCTCGCCATCGACCCCTTCGTGGAGGGCCGTCTGTTCGGCGGGGCGGGGACGAAACAGGTCTTCCTCGCGAACATGGCCGACGCTGGCCTGCGGGACACGGTGGAGCTCGTGGAGGACTACTCCTCCCGGCTACGACCCGGCTGGGACCGGCACTTCGACTACCTCTACATCGACGGCAAGCACGACTACTGGAGCGTCTCCGACGACCTCCGGTGGGCGGAGATGCTGCCCGCGGGCGCCCCGGTGCTGGTCCACGACTCGTTCTCCTCGATCGGGGTCACGCTCGGCCTGCTGCGACACGTGCTGCCCTCCCGCCAGCTCCGCTACGAGCGCCGGGTCGGGTCGCTGGCGCTGTTCCGGGTGGCCCGGCCGACTCCGCGGGACCGGGCCAGGATGCTGGCCGAGCTGCCGTGGTGGCTGCGCAACGTGTTCCTCAAGGTCCTGCTGCGGCTGCGGCTGCGTCCGGTGGCGCGGCTCTTCGGGCACGACTCGCCCTACGACCCCTACTGATCCCCGCCGGTTCCCGGGGCCAGCCCGTCGCGCACCAGCCCGAGCAGGCTCTCCGCGGCGGACCGGTCGAACGCCGTACGCCGGGCCCGCACCGTCAGGGTGGAGGCGGTGCCGACGGTGGACAGGCCGACCGCGACGCCGCAGGGCCCCGACGCGGCCGGCCAGAAGCGGGTCCGGAGCACCGCCCCGTCGTCGGCGAGCCGGCCGAGGTTCGACACCAGTGCCGTCGCCCCTAGACGGGAGGCCAGTGCCCGGGTGAGCAGCGGACCCAGGCCGAGACCCCGCGTGACCGGGAAGTCCGGCTCCGGCAACGTCTCCCGCAGCTGCCGTGCCACCTGCTCCGGGGTCGCGTCGTCCGGCAGCTCGATGCGCAGGTAGGCGGTGGCCCGGTCGGGACGCAGCGGCTCGCCGCGGGTGCGCCGCGACGCGCCGACGGCGAGCACGACCGGCCGACGGTCGGAGCCGTGGTTCCACTGCTGCAGGGCCCGGCCGGTGGCCCGGACCAGGGAGGCGGTCGACAGCGCGGCACCCGACACGTCGGTCCCGACGAGCCAGTCGCCCGGGTCCGGCCCGCGGGAGCCTCCGGTCCGCGGCTGCGGGGAGGCCCGGAACCGGGACGGCGGCCGGGTCACCGCCTCGCCCAGCCGGTGCGCGGCGCGCGCGAGGAACGGCTCGCCGGCGGCCAGGGCACTCACGCCCCGGGCCTCGCTCGTCAGCCCGGTCCCCAGCAGGTGGTTCAGCGTGGCCACCAGCCCGAGCGCGTCGACCACCCCGTGGTGGGCGGCCAGCACGAGCGTCGTGCCGGGCTCGTCCACGGCGATCCGCAGCAGCGGCGCGTGGTCGGCGTACGCGGTGTCGGCGAAGCGCCCCCGGACCTCCTCCAGCGCCCGGCCGGGGAACCGCTGCACCGCCGGGGCCCGTCCGAAGGCCGGCTGCTGCTCCACCAGCGCGCGGGCCCGCGCCGAGACCTGGGCGGCCACCACCGGCCGTGCGACCTCGACCTCGAGCACGACGCTCCAGGAGATCGTCGGGTCGCCGTACAGCCCGACCACCGCCCGCGCGCCCGCGACGGCGGCGTCCGGCCCTGCGGCACCGAGCACTTCTCGTCCCTTCTTCGCCGAGGCCCCCCGGGCCCTCACCCGGCGAACACTAGGCTGCACGGGTGAGCACCCGCACCTCGAGCCGCCGCCTGCTGAGCAGCGGCCTGGTCATCGCCGTGGCGATGGCGGTCATGAACGTGACCACCTACCTCTTCACCATCCTGGCGGCACGGGTGCTCGGCCCGGTGGAGTACGGCGCCCTGGCCGCGGTGATGGGCGTCCTCCTGGTCCTCAACGTGCTCTCCCTCGGACTGCAGGCGACCGGGGCGCGCCGGGTCTCCGCGGTGCCGGGCGACATGGCCCAGATCGAGCACGAGGTGCTCCGCACGACCTATGTCTGCGCCGGCGCCCTCGGCCTCGTCGCGCTGCTCGCCACTCCCCTGGTCTCGCACGTGCTCAACCTCGACTCGTGGGCCACCGCCGCCCTGATCGCGGTCACCGTGGTGCCGCTGACCGTGATGGGCGGCCAGGCCGGCGTGCTGCAGGGCGAGCGCCGGTGGAAGCCGCTGGCCGCGATCTACGTCGCCTTCGGCGTCAGCCGGCTGGTCCTCGGGCTGATCGCGTTCGCGGTCGAGGCGGACACGTTCGGGGCGCTGCTCGGCGTCGCCATCGGCGCCTTCGCCCCCGTCGCTGTCGGATGGTGGGCGCTGCGCCACCCCGGGCGTCGTGCCGAGCACGACCGGACCCGGGCGCTGCTGCCCGCGCCGTACCTCGCCCCCGGCGGCGTGCTCCGCGAGACCTTCCACAACTCCCACGCGCTGCTCGCGTTCTTCGCGCTCTCCAACGTCGACGTGCTGATCGCCCGGAGCACGCTCGACGGGCACCAGGCCGGCCTCTACGCCGGCGGCCTGATCCTGACCAAGGCGGTGCTCTTCCTGCCGCAGTTCGTGGTCGTCATCGTGTTCCCGTCGATGGCGAGCTCCCAGTCGGCCCGCCGGATGAACCTGCTGGCCCTCGGGATGGTGCTTGCGATGGGGCTGACGACCGTCGTGGGCACCGCGGTGCTCTCGGGGCTCACCGTCACCTTCGTCGGCGGCCCGGAGTACAGCGAGCTGCAGCACCGGCTGTGGCTCTTCGCGCTGCTCGGCACGGTGCTGGCGATGCTGCAGGTGATGGTCTACAACATCGTGGCGCGGCAGCGGCAGCGGGCGGTCTTCGTGATGTGGGCCGCGCTCGTCGTGCTGCTCATCGTCGCGCCGCTGATGGACACCGTCGACCAGCTCGTCGTCTGTGTGCTCACCATCGACACCGCGCTCTTCGTGGTGCTGCTGGCCCAGGCCGGGATCCGCACCAAGCCGGCCGCCGAGGTCACCATGCCGGTCCGGGAGTGACCCGCCGGCTCAGTGCGCGGCGTCGTGCCAGCTGCGCCCCGTGCCGACCGAGACGTCCAGCGGCACGGTGAGCTCGGCGGCGGCCGCCATCTCCCGGCGCACCAGCTCCTCGAGCGGGCCGGCCTCCCCGGGCGCCACCTCGAGCACGAGCTCGTCGTGGACCTGCAGCAGCATCCGCGACCGCAGCCCGGACTCGTGCAGGGCGCCGTCGACGCGCAGCATCGCCACCTTGATGATGTCGGCCGCCGAGCCCTGGATCGGCGCGTTGAGCGCCATCCGCTCGGCCATCTCCCGGCGCTGCCGGTTGTCGCTGGTCAGGTCGGGCAGGTAGCGGCGCCGGCCGAGGATGGTCTCGGTGAAGCCGGTGCGGCGGGCCTCGTCGACCACCCCGGAGAGGTAGTCGCGGATCCCGCCGAAGGTCTCGAAGTAGTCGTCCATCAGCACCCGCGCCTCCGCCGGCTCGATGCCGAGCTGCTGACCGAGGCCGTAGGCGGACAGACCGTAGGCGAGGCCATAGTTCATCGCCTTGATCTTGGCGCGCATCGCCGGGGTGACCTCGCCCGCGTCGACGTCGAAGACCCGGGAGGCGGTGACGTTGTGGAAGTCCCGCCCGGACCGGAACGCCTCGGTGAGCAGGGCGTCCTCGGAGAGGTGCGCCATGATCCGCATCTCGATCTGGCTGTAGTCGGCGGTCATCAGCGACTCGAAGCCCGGGCCGACCACGAACGCCTCGCGGATGCGGCGGCCCTCCTCGGTGCGGACCGGGATGTTCTGGAGGTTCGGGTCGGTGGAGGAGAGCCGTCCGGTCGCCGCGATCATCTGGTTGAACGTGGTGTGGATCCGGCCGTCCGAGGCGACGGTCTTGAGCAGGCCCTCGACGGTCTGCCGGAGCCGGGCCACGTCGCGGTGCCGCAGCAGGTGCAGCAGGAACGGGTGCTCGGTCTTGACGTAGAGCGCCTGGAGCGCGTCGGCGTCGGTGGTGTAGCCGGTCTTGGTCCGCTTGGTCTTGGGCATGTCGAGCTCGTCGAACAGCACCACCTGCAGCTGCTTGGGCGAGCCGAGGTTGATCTCCTTGCCGATCACGTCGAAGGCCTCGTCGGCCGCCTTCTTCACCTCCCCCGCGAAGTGCGACTCCAGGGCCTCGAGCTGCTCGACGTCGACGGCGACCCCGATGCGCTCCAGCTCGGCGAGGACGTGCACCAGCGGCAGCTCGACGTCGGCGAGCAGACGCGTGCCGCCTCGCTCCTCCAGCTCCTCGTCGAGGGCCGCGGCCAGCTCCAGGACCGTCCAGGCGTGCAGCATCGCGGTGTCGCCCGCGGCGTCCTCCCCGACGCTGTCGAAGCTCAGCTGGCCCTGGTCGGCGTCGACGTCGGCCACCTTGAGCTCACGCTTGAGGTAGCGCACCGTCAGGTCCGCGAGGTCGTAGGAGCGCTGGTCGGGACGGGCGAGGTACGCCGACAGCGCGGTGTCGCGGTCCAGGCCGGTGAGAGGCCAGCCGCGGGCCGCCATCGCCAGCATCGGGCCCTTGGCGTCGTGGAGCACCTTGGGCCGCCGCGGATCGGCCAGCCAGGTCGCCAGCACCTCGTCGTCCTCCGGGCCGAGCTGCTCGACGTCGACCCAGGCCGCGGCCTCGTCGCCGGCAGCCAGCGCGACGGCGTACACCTCGCCGGTGCCGGCCCGCCAGCTGCCCTGCACCTGCACGCCGACGCGCTCGCCCTCGCGGGTGTGCTCGGCCAGCCAGCCGGCCAGCTCACCGGCAGCGAGCCTGCGCATCTCGAGGTCGAAGTCGACCTCCTCGATCTCCTCCTCGGACTCGAGGGTGGCGAACAGACGCTCACGCAGCACCCGGAACTCCAGGCCGTCGAAGAGCTGGTGCACCTGCTGGCGGTCCCACGGCTGCTTGGCCAGGTCGGTCGGGGTGATCGCGAGGTCCATGTCGCAGACCAGCGCGTTGAGCCGCCGGTTGCGGATCACCTCGCCGAGATGCTCGCGGAGGCTGTCGCCGGCCTTGCCCTTGATCTGGTCGGCGTGCGCGATGACGTTGTCGAGGCCGTCGTAGGTGGTGATCCACTTGGCGGCCGTCTTGGGGCCGACCCCCGGCACCCCCGGCAGGTTGTCGGAGTCCTCGCCGACCAGCGCAGCCAGCTCGGGATAGCGGTCCGGAGGCACGCCGTACCGCTCCTGCACCGCCTCGGGGGTCATCCGGGCCAGGTCCGAGACGCCCCGCATCGGGTAGAGCACGGTGGAGTGCTCGCTGACCAGCTGCAGGGAGTCACGGTCGCCGGTGAGCAGCAGCACGTCGAAGCCGGCGGCCACCGCCTGGGTGGTGAGCGTGGCGATGATGTCGTCGGCCTCGAAGCCCTCGACCTCCAGGTGCCGGATCCGCAGCGCGTCGAGGACCTCCTGGATCAGCGGCAGCTGGCTCTTGAACTCGTCCGGGGTCTTGTTGCGCTTGGCCTTGTACTCGGCGTACTCGGCGAGCCGGAACGTCTGACGGGACTTGTCGAAGGCCACGCCGACGTGGGTGGGCTGCTCGTCGCGGAGCACGTTGATGAGCATCGAGGTGAAGCCGTAGACCGCGTTGGTCGGCTGACCCGTCGTGGTGGAGAAGTTCTCCACCGGCAGCGCGAAGAACGCCCGGTAGGCCAGCGAGTGGCCGTCGAGCAGCAGGAGGCGGGGACGGTCGGCAGGCTCTGGCACGGCACCACCCTAGTCATCGCCACCGACAGCGGCGGACCGGCCCGCGTCCCGGCCGAGGCCTCAGCAGGCGGTGTCGGGGGTCCGGGTCTGGGCGCGGCGCTGCGACCGGCGCTGGGCCAGCACCTGGGCGACGCTGCGGTGACTGCGACTGCCCACCCGGGCCGCCGCCGGAGTCTCCACCGGCAGCTTCGCGCGCAGCGACTGCACGGTGGCGGCACGCACGATCGCCACCTGGGCGAGCCCCAGCCGGGCCATGAAGCGGTTGGCGTCACGGGACCCGGAGGCCGCCGCCGCCAGCACGTGCATGGTGCCCTTCTCCTCGGCCCAGCTCAACGTGGCCTCCATCAGCGCCCGGCCGACGCCGTGACGCTGCATGTCCTCGCGCACGTGCAGGTGCGCGACGTGCAGGGCGTTGTCGGCGTGCAGCGGCGACAGCGGCGCGCGGATCAGCTGGACCGTGCCGATCACCTCGCCCTCGCTGACGGCCACCAGGAGCCGCTGGTCGGGATCGGCGGAGATCCGTGCCACCGCCGCCTCGGCCTCGGTGGGATCGCTGTCGTCGAAGCCGCGGGCCGACGAGCCGGTGAGCAGGCCCCTCAGCGCGGGCACGTCGGTGAGCTCGGCGTCACGAACGAGCAACGGGCATCGCGACATGGAACCACCCCTCTCAGCCGGTGCACCGGCGACGACATACGGCCGGAGACACCCCCGGCCGTCAGCAGCGCGAGCCCCCCGCTTCACGCCCGACAGAACGAGGTGAGAGATTACGCCTAACCGGGGCGATCCGGGTAGTCAAACTTTTGAGCAGTACGCCGGACCGGCCGGTCCGGTGGCCAGCGGCTCGGCGGCTCGACGGGTCGACGGGCGGTGCCGCGGCGCCTGTGCCGCACGAGCCGGGCAGCGGGTCCGGGCAGGAGGACACGGATGTTTCCGGGTGCGGGAACCCTCGTCAACGTGGTGGCCGTCCTGGTCGGCACGCTCCTCGGGGTGCTGCTCGGGCACCGGTTGCCGAACCGGACCCGCGAGGTGGTCACCGACGCCCTCGGCCTGGTCACGCTGCTGATCGCCGCCTCGGCCGCGACGGCCGTGGGCGACCGGGCCCTCACCGACGCCGTCGGGTCCAGCGCGCCGACGCTGATCGTGCTCGGCGCGCTCCTGCTCGGCGGCGTCGCCGGCTCGTTGCTCGGGATCGAGGACGGCCTCGAGCGCTTCGGCAGCTGGCTCCAGCGCCGGCTGCGCGGGCACCTGTCCGGCGAGGGCGCCGCGTCAGTGGACCGGCAGCGCTTCATCGAGGCGTTCGTGACCGCGTCGCTGGTGTTCTGCGTCGGCCCCCTCACCGTGCTGGGGTCGCTCAACGACGGGCTCGGCAACGGCGCCGACCAGCTCTACCTCAAGTCCGCGCTCGACGGTTTCGCCTCGATCGCCTTCGCCGCCTCACTGGGCTGGGGTGTCGGGGCCAGCGTCCTGGCGCTGATCGCGGTGCAGGGCTCTCTCACCGTGCTCGGCGCCGTGCTCGGCGATGTGCTCCCCGCCGCCCACGTCGCAGCCCTCACCGCCACCGGTGGACTGATGCTCGTCGGGGTGGCTCTGAGGCTGCTGCGGATCAAGCAGCTGCCGGTCGGCGACCTGCTCCCGGGGCTGGTGCTGGCGCCCGCCCTGACCGCTGCGGTCATCGCGTTCCGCTGACCCGCTCGTCCCGCAGAAGCGGTGTCGTGACCGTTTTGTTGCTGTCGAGAGTCCCATGAGCCCCCCGGAGCCTCTACTCTGAGCGACGGTGAGGGGGCCGAGGCGTCGTCGGGCAGAGCCCGCCGAACGAACGGCCGCACTCACGCGACCGCTGCCTCGAGGTGACAGGAGTCCCATGCTCGCCTGCCCCAGACGCGTCGCTGCGCTCATCGCGCTGGCGATCACCGCGTTCCTCATGGTGGGAGGAGCGGCCCAGGCCGCCGTCCCACCGTCCAGCGGGGAGAACGCCAAGTGCGCGCTCCCCCCCGCAAGCGACGACGACGCGATCTCGATCCTGGGGCGCATCTGCGACCGGAGAGACACTCCCCAGTCACCGGTGGAGGGAGTCGAGATCACGGTCGAGGACTCCGCCGGCAAGCCGGTCGGGACCGCGACCAGCGGCGCCGACGGCACCTTCGAGATCAAGCTGCCCGGCTCGTCGGTCTCGAACCTCGGCAAGACGTTCGTGGTCAAGGTGAACGAGGACACCCTCCCCGAGGGCACCTCGCTGGCCAAGTCCGACCTCGAGCGCAAGGTGGCGATCAACCTCGACAACGACCAGTCGATCACCTTCCCGATCGGCGAGGCTCCCGGCCAGTCCACCGGCAAGGGGGTCCAGGCGCTCCAGCTGCTGATCGGCGGCATCGTGTTCTCGGTGCTGCTCGCGATGGCGGCCCTGGGCCTGTCGATGATCTTCGGCACGACCGGGCTGACCAACTTCGCCCACGGCGAGCTGATCACCTTCGGCGCGATCGTCGCTTACACGATCGACCAGCTGCCCGGCGCGATCCGGATCGGAGGGGTCAACCTCACCGTCGTGGTCGCTCTGATCGCCGCGTTCTTCATCTCCGGCGCCTTCGGCTGGCTCAACGACGCGGCCCTGTGGCGGCCGCTGAGGCGTCGGGGCACCGGCGTGATCGCGATGATGATCGTGAGCATCGGACTCTCGATCTTCCTGCGCAACGTGTTCCAGTTCTTCTCCGGCGCACAGAGCCACAACTACTCGCAGTACTCCGCGGTCAAGCCGTGGGAGATCGGGCCGATCCTGCTCACGCCCAAGGAGCTGATGGTCACCATCGTCGGCGTCTCGATGCTGGTCGCGGTCTCGCTGCTGCTCCAGTTCACCCGGATCGGCAAGGCCACCCGGGCAGTCTCGGACAACCCGGCGCTCGCGTCGTCCTCGGGCATCAACGTGGAGCGCGTGATCGCGGTCGTGTGGATCGTCGGCACCGCGCTCGCCGGCCTGTCCGGGGCGCTCCTGGGACTCACGCAGGGCTTCGACTACCAGATCGGCTTCAAGATCCTGCTGCTGGTCTTCGCGGCGGTCGTGCTCGGTGGGCTCGGCACCATCTGGGGTGCGATGGTGGGGGCGTTCATCATCGGCATCTTCATCGAGCTCTCCACCCTGTTCATCCCGGCGGAGCTGAAGTTCGTCGGTGCGCTCGTCGTACTGATCGTCGTCCTGCTGATCAGGCCGCAAGGTCTGCTCGGCAAGGCCCAGCGGGTCGGCTGAGAGAGAAGGACTGACACATGGACTGGCAGAACATGATGAGCCTCTCGCTGCAGTCGGCCCTGGGCCCCTCGGCGGTGATCTACTGCCTGGCCGCCATCGGCCTGAACGTGCACTTCGGTTACACGGGGCTGCTCAACTTCGGACAGGCCGGCTTCATGGCCGTGGCCGGCTACGCGATGGCCTCGATCGTCACCACCTGGGGCCTGAGCCTGTGGCTGGGCGTCGTCGTGGGCCTGCTGCTGACCGTGGTGCTGGCCCTGCTGCTCGGCGTGCCCACGCTGCGCCTGCGCGCCGACTACCTGGCGATCGTCACGATCGCGGCCGCGGAGATCATCCGACAGACCGTCGGCTCGGTGACGCTGCTGGAGTACTTCGGCGGGCAGGACGGGCTCACCGGCTTCAACGACTCCTTCCGCTCCCTCAACCCCTACAGCGGCCGGATCGGCATCCCCGGCGTGGTCACCTGGAGCTCCTACGACGCGTGGGTGATGACCGTCGGCTGGCTGCTGGTGGCACTGAGCTGCCTCGTCGTGTGGCTGCTGATGCGCAGCCCCTGGGGCCGGGTCCTGAAGTCGATCCGGGAGGACGAGGACGCGGTCCGCTCGCTGGGCAAGAACGTCTACGCCTACAAGATGCAGTCGCTGATCATCGGCGGCATCTTCGGCGCCCTCGCCGGCTTCATCACGGCCTTCCGCTCGGCCGCGATCAACCCGTCGTTCTTCGCCACCGACATCACCTTCTACGCCTACACGGTGCTGCTGATCGGTGGCGCGGCGCGGGTGTTCGGCCCCGTGGTCGGCGCGATCATCTTCTGGTTCCTGCTGACCTTCCTCGGGCTCTTCTTCGACTCCGCCACGAATGGCGCGAACCCGCTCATCCCCGACTGGATCATGACAAACACCCAGGCAAGCCTGATCCGCTTCATCTTCTTGGGCCTGGGGCTCATGCTGTTGATGATCTTCCGACCACAGGGGATCTTCGGAGACCGAAGGGAGCTGGCGATCGATGCCCGCTGAGACCGGCACCACCAAGTACGGCCGGGCGGTCGATCCCGTGGCCGCCCGCAAGGCTCTCGAGACGGTGGCCCACGAGCCCGGCGCGGCCAAGCCGGACCCGATCGTGGTCGCCGACCACATCGTGAGGACCTTCGGCGGCCTCAAGGCCGTCGACGTCGGGCACGTCGAGATCCAGCGCGGTGTCATCACCGCACTGATCGGACCCAACGGGGCCGGCAAGACGACCTTCTTCAACCTGCTGACCGGCTTCGACCGGCCCGACTCCGGCGAGTGGTCGTTCAACGGACGCGGCCTGAACCGGGTGCCGGCGTACAAGGTGGCCCGGATGGGCATGGTCCGCACCTTCCAGCTGACCAAGGTGCTCTCCAAGCTCACGGTGATCGAGAACATGCGCGTGGGCGCCACCGGCCAGAAGGGCGAGGGCCTGATGTCGGCGATGGTGCGCCCGTTGTGGCGGCGCCAGGAGGAGGAGAACACCCAGCGTGCCGACTCCCTCCTCGAGCGCTTCCTGCTGATCAAGAAGCGCGAGGACTTCGCGGGTTCGCTCTCCGGAGGCCAGCGCAAGCTCCTGGAGATGGCGCGGGCGCTGATGGCCGACCCGGAGCTGGTGATGCTCGACGAGCCCATGGCCGGCGTGAACCCGGCGCTGAAGCAGTCGTTGCTCGGGCACGTGAAGTCGCTGCGCGAGGAGGGCCGCACGGTCCTCTTCGTCGAGCACGACATGGACATGGTGCGCGACATCTCCGACTGGGTCATCGTGATGGCCCAGGGGCAGATCGTCGCCGAGGGACCTCCGGACAGCGTCATGGGTGATCCGCGGGTCATCGACGCCTACCTCGGCGCCCACCACGACTCGGCGCTCGACTTCGAGGAGGAGGAGCGCATCCTCCGCGAGGCAGAAGCCGAGATCGGTCACGAGCACAAGGAGACCAAGTGAGCCACGAGGCGAACCGACCTGACGACGCCGTCTTCCCCGAGCCCCCGGCGGAGGAGGGTACGGCCCTCGACGTCGGCGAACCGGGATCGACCGATGTCCCGGGGCGTGAGGCGCACCTGAAGGCAGCCGAGGGTGCGGTGCTGCGCGCCGACAACCTGATCGCCGGCTACCTGCCTGGCGTGAACATCCTCAACGGCGCGGACCTGTACTGCCAGAAGAACGAGCTGGTCGGCATCATCGGGCCCAACGGCGCAGGCAAGTCCACCCTGCTCAAGGCGTTGTTCGGCCTCGTCAAGGTGCACACCGGCACCGTCCGGCTCAACGGCGAGGAGGTGACCAACCAGCGCGCGGACACCCTGGTCACCAAGGGCATCGGCTTCGTGCCCCAGACCAACAACGTGTTTCCCTCGCTGACCATCCAAGAGAACCTCGAGATGGGTGCCTACCAGCGTCCGTCCGCCTTCAAGGAGCGCTTCGAGTTCGTCGGCGACCTCTTCCCGGCGCTGCTCGACCGCCGCGGTCAGCGGGCCGGGTCGCTCTCGGGCGGTGAGCGCCAGATGGTCGCCATGGGCCGCGCGCTGATGATGGAGCCCTCCGTGCTGCTGCTCGACGAGCCCTCGGCCGGTCTCTCCCCCGTCATGCAGGACGAGGTGTTCGTGCAGACGCGCCGGATCAACCGGGCGGGTGTCTCGGTCGTGATGGTCGAGCAGAACGCCCGCCGCTGCCTGCAGATCTGCGACCGCGGCTACGTCCTGGACCAGGGCCGCAACGCCTACACCGGCACCGGCGCCCAGCTCGGCAAGGACCCCAAGGTCATCGAGCTCTACCTCGGCACGCTCGCCAAGGCCTGAGCCTCCGGCTCCCCGTCGCTCCCCCTCGCGCGCCGGCCCCGCCGGAACCGGCGTCAGACCGTCCGACCGCCCACCGCACCGACCGGGACCCATCCCGGTCGGTGCGGTGTTTCGCTGCCCGGGCAGGCCTGCGGACAGGCCGAGGGCCCGGCCGTGTCGGCCGGGCCCTCGGGTGGTGCAGTCAGGCGGAACGCTCTGGCAACGTCAGTTGATGACGCCGGAGACCGAGTCGACCTGCTTGTAGGTGTTGCCCTTCTCGTACTGCTGGATGCCGATGGTGCCCGAGGACGGGCTACCGGTGTCGTTCATGTCGGTCGGACCGCTGGCACCTTCGTAGTCGATGTCCTCGCCGTTCTCGAGCAGCTTGGCGCACTCCTCGAAGGAGGAGCACTGGGTGCCCTCGCGGGTGACGTCGATGATGTTGGCGCCGATCGCCTCGCCGGAGTCGTCCCCGGCCTGGATCGCCGCCAGGGCGATGATCGTCGCGGCGTCGTAGGACTGCGGACCGTAGCTGAAGTCCTTCAGCTTCGGGTTGATCTCGAGCAGCCGCTTGTTGAAGGTCGGGTCGACCTCGCCGGGCACCGGCACGGTGCCCTTGACGCCGGTCAGGTCGAACTTCTCGTTGGAGTAGTCGGCCAGGTTGCCGTCCACGAAGTACAGCTGGATGTCCTGGGGACCGATCCCCTTGGCGATCAGCTGGGGGATGATCTTCGTGGTCTCGTTGAACGCGACCAGCACGAGGGCGTCCGGCTTCGAGGCGGCGATCTTGTTGACCTCCGCGGTGAAGTTCTGCGCGTCCGCCGAGTAGAGGATGTACTCCGCGACGGAGGCGCCCTTCTCCTCGAGGGTGGTCTTGACCTGCTCGGCCAGACCCTCGCCGTAGAAGTCCTGGCGAGCCATGATGGCGACGTTCTCGTGGCCGTCCTCGACCGCGAGGTTGCCGAGCACCTGGCCCTGCAGGCGGTCCGAGGGAGCGGTGCGGAAGTAGAGGCCGTTGTCCTCGTAGGTGTCGAAGCCCGCCGCGGTGTTGGCCGGCGAGAAGTGCACGACGCCGGCGCCGGTGATCTTGTCCAGCACGCTCAGCGAGACGCCGGAAGCGGCGGCACCGATGATCGCGTCGACGTTCTTGTTGAACAGCTTGTCCACCTCGGAGCCGGCGATGTCAGGCGTGCCGTCACCGGAGTCGGCGTTGAAGACCTCGACGTCCTTGCCGAGCACGCCACCGGCCTCGTTGATCTCCTTGACCGCGAGGTCGACGCCGGCGAACTCCGGCGGGCCGAGGAAGGCGAGGTCACCGGTCTGCGGCAGGAGCGAACCGATGCGCAGCACGCCGTCGCCCTTGGCCGCGGCGCCGCCGCTGCTGCCGTCGGCGCTCGGGGACTCGCTCGTCTTCTCGCCGGCGGTGTCGGTTGCGTTGGTGTCGCTGCCGCAGGCGGTCAGCACCAGCGAGGCACTCGCCAGCACCACGGCTGCGCGCCAGGCGCGATTTGGGCGGATCAATGGGGCCTCCGTCATAGGGAGAGGATGCGTTCCCCACGACGATGGGAGGAACACTCTTTCGAATGCGAACCTAGCGTCATAGCGCCCCCGAACCCCCGGTGTCAGACCAAATTGATGACCCGTCGTTGCCAATTCGTGACCTTGCGTCTACACCGCCGTGCACGGTCGTAAAGACAGCGGTCAGCCGGCGATCGACGGGCCGTGCGCGATGACCCCGTCGGCGACCTGCCGCATGCTCAGCCGCAGGTCCATCGCGGTCTTCTGGATCCAGCGGAACGCGTCCGGCTCGCTGAGGTCGAGCTGGTCCTGCAGGACGCTCTTGGCGCGGTCGACGGCCTTGCGGGTCTCGAGCCGGTCCTGGAGGTCGGCGACCTCGGCCTCGAGCATCTGCAGCTCGGCGTACCTGCTCATGGCCATCTCGATCGCCGGCACCAGGTCCGAGCGGGTGAAAGGCTTGACGACGTAGGCCATCGCGCCGGCGTCGCGCGCCCGTTCGACGAGCTCACGCTGGCTGAAGGCGGTCAGCATGACGACCGGGGCGATCCGCTGCTCCGCGATCTTCTGGGCGGCCGCGATCCCGTCGAGCCTCGGCATCTTCACGTCCAGCACGACCAGGTCGGGACGCAGTTGCTCGGCCAGCTCGACGGCACGCTCTCCGTCGCCGGCCTGGCCGACGACGTCGTACCCCTCCTCGCCCAGCATCTCGGCGAGGTCCAGGCGGATCAACGCCTCGTCCTCGGCGATCACGACCCGGCGCGCCTGGTGTCCCTGCGGAGTGCTCACGGCCCCACGCTAGCGGGACCGCGGCCGAGGCTGTGAGCCAGGAGCCGGCCCGGCCTCCCGGTGCCTGCGCAGCACCGTTGATCGGGTAGCCTGTGGCACCGTCGCCCCGGTATTCCAATCGGCAGAGAACGCGGTCTCAAACACCGTCCAGTGTGGGTTCGAGTCCCACCCGGGGCACTCTGCACCCCTCGCGGTCATCTCCCACGCGTGCAGCTCGACAACTCCGGGAAATGCGGAAGAGGCCACCCCTGGGGGTGGCCTCTTCGGCAAAGTGTTGTCCGGCGACGTCCTACTCTCCCACAACCTCCCGGTTGCAGTACCATCGGCGCTGAAAGGCTTAACTTCCGGGTTCGGAATGGATCCGGGTGTTTCCCATTTCGCTATGGCCGCCGAAACTCTATGGAGTTATCTGGTCGAAACCCCTCACCCTGACAGCCTCCCACCAGCTGCCCCACGAAGAGTGGGGGGCTGTGGGTGGTGCATGGGGGGTTTCCCGACCGTAACTCGGGAACCACACAGTGGACGCGCAACATCTTTGAGGGACAAGCCCTCGGCCTATTAGTACCGGTCGGCTAGGCATTACTGCTGTACACCTCCGGCCTATCAACCCAGTAGTCTGCTGGGGCCTTACCCGGTTAACCCGGTGGGAAACCTCATCTTGAAACGTGCTTCCCGCTTAGATGCTTTCAGCGGTTATCACTTCCGAACGTAGCAAACCAGCCGTGCTCCTGGCGGAACAACTGGCACACCAGAGGTTCGTCCATCCCGGTCCTCTCGTACTAGGGACAGCCTTTCTCAAGTTTCCTGCGCGCGCGGCGGATAGGGACCGAACTGTCTCACGACGTTCTAAACCCAGCTCGCGTGCCGCTTTAATGGGCGAACAGCCCAACCCTTGGGACCTACTCCAGCCCCAGGATGCGACGAGCCGACATCGAGGTGCCAAACCATCCCGTCGATATGGACTCTTGGGGAAGATCAGCCTGTTATCCCCGGGGTACCTTTTATCCGTTGAGCGACGCCGCTTCCACATGCCAGCGCCGGATCACTAGTCCCGACTTTCGTCCCTGCTCGACATGTCTGTCTCACAGTCAAGCTCCCTTGTGCACTTACACTCGAAACCTGATTGCCAACCAGGCTGAGGGAACCTTTGGGCGCCTCCGTTACATTTTAGGAGGCAACCGCCCCAGTTAAACTACCCATCAGGCACTGTCCCTGATCCGGATAACGGACCTAGGTTAGATATCTAGTACGACCAGAGTGGTATTTCAACGTTGGCTCCACCCGAACTGGCGTCCGAGTTTCACAGCCTCCCACCTATCCTACACAAGCCGAACCAAACACCAATACCAAATTGTAGTAAAGGTCCCGGGGTCTTTCCGTCCTGCCGCGCGTAACGAGCATCTTTACTCGTAGTGCAATTTCGCCGAGTCCACGGTTGAGACAGCGCCCAAGTCGTTACTCCATTCGTGCAGGTCGGAACTTACCCGACAAGGAATTTCGCTACCTTAGGATGGTTATAGTTACCACCGCCGTTTACTGGGGCTTAAGTTCTGCGCTTCGCTCCGAAGAACTAACACGTCCCCTTAACCTTCCAGCACCGGGCAGGAGTCAGTCCGTATACATCGTCTTACGACTTCGCACGGACCTGTGTTTTTAGTAAACAGTCGCTTGGGCCTGGTCTCTGCGGCCATCACCGCTTCCTCACGCAAGGTGAGTCACGGATCCGGCCCCCCTTCTCCCGAAGTTACGGGGGCATTTTGCCGAGTTCCTTAACCATGGTTCACTCGATCGCCTTGGTATTCTCTACCTGATCACCTGAGTCGGTTTGGGGTACGGGCGGCGCACAGCTCGCTAGAGGTTTTTCTCGACAGCATAGGATCATCCACTTCGCCCTTAAGGGCTCCCCATCAGATCTCAGGCACAAGAGACGCGGATTTGCCTACGTCTCGCCCTACATCCTTAGCCGTGGGCAACCATCGCCACGGTTGGACTACCTTCCTGCGTCACCCCATCGCTTGACTACTACCAGTTCGGGTCATGCGCTCCGCCTCCACGTCCCCGAAGGGATCTAGAAGGTTTCGGGCACTTAGCATCACTGGGTTCGTCATGGGCGCTGTTTTGCCGGTACGGGAATATCAACCCGTTGTCCATCGACTACGCCTGTCGGCCTCGCCTTAGGTCCCGACTTACCCAGGGCAGATTAGCTTGACCCTGGAACCCTTGATCATTCGGCGGAGGAGTTTCTCGCTCCTCATTCGCTACTCATGCCTGCATTCTCACTCGTATGGCGTCCACGACTGGATCACTCCGCCGCTTCACTCGCCATACGACGCTCCCCTACCCATCCACGCACCTGGACCCCCCAAAGGAGGCCGGGCTCACGCATGAATGCCATAGCTTCGGTGGATAACTTGAGCCCCGCTACATTGTCGGCGCGGAATCACTTGACCAGTGAGCTATTACGCACTCTTTCAAGGGTGGCTGCTTCTAAGCCAACCTCCTGGTTGTCTGTGCGACTCCACATCCTTTTCCACTTAGTTATCGCTTAGGGACCTTAGCTGATGGTCTGGGCTGTTTCCCTCTCGACTACGGAGCTTATCCCCCGCAGTCTCACTGCCGCGCTCTCACTTACCGGCATTCGGAGTTTGGTTGATTTCGGTAAGCTTGTGGGCCCCCTAGACCATCCAGTGCTCTACCTCCGGTAAGAAACACGCGACGCTGCACCTAAATGCATTTCGGGGAGAACCAGCTATCACGGAGTTTGATTGGCCTTTCACCCCTATCCACAGGTCATCCCCCAGGTTTTCAACCCTGGTGGGTTCGGTCCTCCACGCGGTCTTACCCGCGCTTCAACCTGCCCATGGATAGATCACTCCGCTTCGGGTCTTGGTCGTGCGACTCAAACGCCCTATTCGGACTCGCTTTCGCTACGGCTTCCCCACACGGGTTAACCTCGCCACACAACGCAAACTCGCAGGCTCATTCTTCAAAAGGCACGCCGTCACAAGATCGAAATCTCGCTCCGACGGATTGTAGGCACATGGTTTCAGGTACTATTTCACTCCCCGCCAGGGGTACTTTTCACCTTTCCCTCACGGTACTTGTCCGCTATCGGTCACCAAGGAGTATTTAGGCTTAACGGGTGGTCCCGCCAGATTCACACGGAATTTCAGGGGTTCCGTGTTACTTGGGGTGACGTTACAGAGCCATCGTCTTACGTGTACGGGGGTATCACCCTCTACGCCGGGACTTTCCAGTCCACTTCAACTTCAACGATGGTTTCTTACTCTGCGCTGGGACGGCAGACCCAGCCAAACGGCCCCACAACCCCCACTGCGCAACGCCTGCCGGCTATCACACGCAATAGGTTTGGCCTCTTCCGATTTCGCTCGCCACTACTCTCGGAATCACTTTTGTTTTCTCTTCCTGTGGGTACTGAGATGTTTCACTTCCCCACGTTCCCTCCACGCACCCTATGTGTTCAGATGCGGGTAACTGGACATGACTCCAGCTGGGTTTCCCCATTCGGAAATCCCCGGATCACAGCTCGGTTGCCAACTTCCCGGGGCTTATCGCAGGCTCCTACGTCCTTCATCGGCTCTTGGTGCCAAGGCATCCACCATGTGCCCTTAGTAGCTTGTCTTGCTACAAAGATGCTCGCGTCCACTGTGTAGTTCTCAAATTACGGGCAGTCCCACCGCAGAACCTGCGCCCACCCCCACCAGCCGAATCCGGCCGAACACGAGGCAGTTCACAGAACGATGGCCCACAAGAGATGATCGATCGCTCGATCCCTCAGGACCCAACAGTGTG